>JAFGTS010000044.1 GCA_016933965.1 Deltaproteobacteria bacterium
ATTGACGGTGACGGACGCTCACGGACTGATTGACAGGGACGACTGCATTGTGAACGTAAGCTGGCTGAACGTACCTCCCACGGCGGACGCGGGAGCGGATCAGACCGTAGACGAGGGGATTCCGGTGACACTGAACGGGGCGAACTCGACGGACCCCGATGACGGAATTGAGTTCTATCAATGGGTGCAGAAGGGCGGTATTTTGGTGGTTCTGTCAGATGCAGGGCTTCCGAATCCTACCTTTACGGCACCTGACGTAGGTCCGGGGGGCACGTCGCTGACCTTTGAGCTGACTGTGACGGATAACGGCGGCCTGAAAGACACCGATACCTGTGTGGTCAACATAAGCTGGCTCAACGAGGCACCCACGGCGGACGCGGGGCCTGATCAGCGAGTCAATGAAGGTACACTGGTCCGGATTGACGCGACAAACTCCAGCGACCCCGACGACGGCATAACTTCCTGTCGATGGACGCAGACCGGCGGCACTCCTGTTACCCTGTCGGACAGCAGCATAATGAAACCCGTGTTCACAGCGCCTGACGTAGGTCCGGGGGGTGCATCGCTGACCTTTGAATTGACCGTGACGGACGGCGGAGGGTTGCAGGACACCGACGGCTGTGTGGTCAGCGTAAGCTGGTGCAACGAACCGCCCCAGGCGGACGCGGGTGATGATCAGACAGTTAGTGAAGGAACGGACGTGATGCTCAATGGTTCGCGTTCTATTGATCCCGACGGAAATATAGCAGTCTATCGCTGGAAGCAGACAGGAGGTGTACCGGTGACCCTCTCTGATTCGAATGCCCCTTCACCGACCTTTATCCCTGCCGATGTGGGGCCTGAGGGTGTTTCCCTGACGTTTGAACTGACCGTTACCGACAGTGAGAGCTTAAGTGATACCGATACCTGCGTGGTGAACATAACCTGGCTGAATGCTAACCCCGTAGCCCATGCCGGCTCAGACCGGAATGTGGAAGAGGGGACCACCGTTTTCCTCGATGGCTCCACGTCGGACGACCCTGACGGTTCCCTGGGATCATATCGCTGGATCATGGTATCCGGACCGGCGGTGACGCTTTCCGATCCGTCGTCACCACGGCCTACGTTCGTGACGCCGCCCGTGGATGGTATTGATGTCAGACTGGTATTTGAACTGACCGTGACCGATGACGGCGGCCTGCAGGACACCGATGAGGTGATCATAAGGGTATACGAGAATGGTATCGGGGGATTTCCCGAAGAGGTGGTAACGACCTTTTCGAAGACCGGTCAGGAGATCGGAATAGACGATATCAGCGGTGGTTCCTGCGTGGAATTCGAGACAACGGACCTCGCCGACATTCCCGATCAGGTCAACAGGCCGGAAAACCTTCCCTATGGACTTCTCGACCTCGTTATCAGAACGGAAACGGCCGGCGGCATGGCGGTACTTACCGTCTATCTGCCCGAAACGGCACCTGAAGAATGTTCATGGTTCAAATATGGTAAACGGTCGGGATGGATCGATTTCGACCGTGATCTGATATCGGGTGGCACCGGTGAAGGAGCGGTGTTCAATGAAACGCGAACAGAAGTCACTCTCTACGTGAAGGATGGCGGCAAGGGTGACGACGACGGCGTGCAAAACGGTATCATTGTCGATCCTTCCGGTCTCGGCTTTGAATCTCCTTCGTCCGATGTGACGGATGATCCCGATGGTTCCGGGAACGGCGGCAGCGGTGGTGGAGGCGGCTGTTTTATTTTTATCCTGTCTGAATGAGTCCGCTGTGTTCCCGGTGGATCGAAGAGGTGTCAGTTCCTTCCCAGATAGACCAGAAAGAGCCCCACCGAAAGTGAGAGAAGACCTAAGATTCTCAGCGTGTTGTCCGGGATTTCCTGGATCTTCAGCAGGTAGTCCTTGATCTTTTCCGGAAACGCAAAATAGGGAAGTCCTTCTATTATCAGAACCATCCCGATGACGCAAAGCATGAATTTCATGAACCTTCTTTCTCCTTCTTCGCGCATTCCCAGAGATAATCCATCTCCTCAAGTGAGACATCGGCGGGTGAGAGATCCCGTTTAGCGAGGCGTTTTTCGATATAGGCGAAACGCTCGGTGAATTTCCGCACCGAGGCGCGGACGAGGGTGTCGGGGTCTTTGTCGATAAAGCGACAGAGATTTACCAGGGAAAAGAATATGTCGCCCACTTCTTCGGCGATCTTCTCCTGATCGTTGCTTTTCACGGAGGACCTGAGTTCCTCCAGTTCCTCGCCGACCTTCACGAGTACGTCCTGCATGTTTTCCCAGTCAAAACCGACCTTTGAGGCCCGCGCCGTGACCTCACGGGCCATGATGAGGGGCGGCAGGGACCGTGGTATTCCCGAGAGGAGCGAGCGTTTCTCTTCCTGTTCCGGCTTTTCGCCCCGCTTGATCTCCTCCCAGTTTGCCTTGATTTCCGGTATCCCGCTGACCTTGCGGTTCCCGAACACGTGGGGGTGGCGACGGATCATCTTGGCCGTGATGTCGTTGATGACGTCATAGATGTCGAATTCGCCCGCTTCCTCGGCGATACCGGCCAGAAAAAGGATCTGAAAAAGGGTATCACCCAGTTCCTCGCGAAGCCCTCCGGCTGATCCCTCCTCAATGGCGTCCACCACCTCATACACTTCAGCGAGAAGGTATTTCACGACATCCTCTCTCGTCTGCTTCCGGTCCCAGGCGCATCCCTCCGGCGACCTGAGGGTCTTTATGATCTGTCTGAGCTTTTCGAAAGAATCGGTTCTGTCTCCTGTCACCCGGTGGACCTCCTCATCCGTAATGACCGTACCCCAGCTGAAAACGAAATCTTGTAGCACGATTGGTTGAGCCTGTCAAAAAACAATGGATCCTTCGAATTTCAAAAAAAGGGCCGCCCCCCGCGGCTGTATGCTCACGGCGGGACGGCCCGTGGGTCCCTGAGTACCTGAGTGCCTGACAAAACACACCTCCCCCTTTGGAAAAGGGGGATTGAGGGGGATTTTAAAATATATAAATCCCTCCCGGCCTCCCTTTACGAAAGGGAGGTGAAAAACCTGATCCATGATCCATAATTCTATTCCGTGATCCGTACCCCGTAATCCGTAATCCTCTAGTCCCTATATTTCTCCTGCAACACGTTTTTCAGCAGTTTGCCACTGGGGTTCCGCGGCAGCGCGTCGATTATGATAACCCTCTTGGGCACCTTGTACCCCGCAAGTTCTTTCTTGCAGAAAGCGATGACCGCCTCCTTGTTCAGTTCCTGGCCCGGCGCCGGCACACCACCGCACACGGCTCCGGCCACAATATAGCCGGCGGAAATCCGCTGGTGATGACGCCATGCTTTTCGATTGCCGGTGCGGGATGGGGGAAACTCACCGATAGTGTGAGATTTCCCCTTTCCGCGTGAATACGATTATGGAATCTACAGTTCCACGACAGCCGTCGCCATGCTGAGGACGGCGACACTCTCCTGGTTGGTTACTTTCAGATCGAGGGAAACCGTGTTCCCCTCCACGGCTGTGACGGTTCCCTCCGTTGTGACCGTATCGCCAAGGTGAACGGGTCGCGCGAACCGGCACTTGATCCGTTTGAGAGCGCCCGGATCACCGGTCCAGTCGGTAACGGTCTTGGTCATGAAACCGAAGGTGCACAGTCCGTGAAGAATGACACCGCCGAGGCCCACCATCTTGCCGAATTCCGGGTCGATATGAATAGGATTGAAATCCCCGGAAGCCCCCGCGTAATAAATGGTCCGGTATTTATCCACTTCTTCTGAGGCGGTGAAGACCTCTCCCACCTTGATGTCCTGTATCTGTTTTTTTGCCATGGCGTTTCCCCCTATTTCCGTATCACGAAGGTGAAGGTGGCTCTGCAGACCATGTTTCCCTTCTGGTTCCGGCTTTCACCGACAAGGGTGACCACGTCAAGCTTTTCCTTGTTTTCGATGTTGACGATCTTCCCCTTTGACGTGATGACATCGCCGGGTTTGACCACCTCGAAGAATTCGAAATCCTGTTCTCCGTGCACGAGCATGAACAGGTTCAGATTGATCTCGGGATCGAAGAAAAAGGGTTCCGCCAGCATGCCGGCATATACCACCGAAAAGGTCGGAGGAGCGATGACGCTTCCGTAGGGTGTAGTTTTCCCGAATTCATCGTCCATATAATGCGGATCGGGGTTCTTGATGGCCTTGGCGTATTCTTTTACTTTTTCCTTGCCGATCTCATAGGTCAGGGGACCGTACTCCTTCCCGATAAACTTAACGTCCACTGCCATGGATTTTCCTCCTCTCAAGAAGTGAACTTGTCCAGTTCGTTTTTCGCGATGAACACCCGCTGCATTTCAGAAGTGCCCTCACAGATTTCTCCGAACTTTGCGTCACGGTACAGGCGCTCCGCTTCACTACCCTTGAGGTACCCGTGGCCGGCAAATATCTGCATGGTCCAGTTGGCTATCTTGGATGCGGCCTCGGTGGACAGGAGCTTCGCGCAGGCGCCAATGACATCGGCCTCTTCTTCTCCTTTGTTCATCGCCCATGCGGCGCGAAGTGCCAGCATTCTGCCCAGGTCATTGTAGGTGAACATGTCGGCGAGCTTGAATCCCACGTCTTGAAAGGAACCGATCTTCCTGCCGAAAGCCTTCCTGTTTTTAGCCTGTGCCGTGGCCTTTTCCATGCAGGCCGTTCCTATCCCGACTGAGAACGCCGTTATCCCGACGGTTCCCATGGAGAGTATCTTTTTCAGCTGGGCGTGTCCCCGGCCCGGTTCACCGCCGAGAAATTCTGCGGTCCTGCATTCCGAGAGGGATACCGAGCTGAGCGGAAGTCCCCGGAGGCCCATCGTGTCGATTGTCTCGCCGACGGTCAGCCCCGGCGCGCCTTTTTCGACGATGAAAAAACTCATCCCCGTCTCGGCGCCCGCCTCGGCTGACGTATAGGCCAGGACCAGAAGGAGATCAGCGATCGGCCCGTTGGCGACGATATCCTTTTCTCCCGTCAGAACCCAGGTATCACCCCCCTTTTTCGCCGCCGCGGTTATGCCGGATATGTCGGAACCGGCTTCCGATTCGGAATAGGCGACGGCCCCCACCAGATCACCCTTCAAGAGCCCCGGAAGATACCGTTCCTTTTGCGCGGCCGTACCGAAAAGAGCGATCAGGCCGCCGCAGAGAAAGGTACTCGCCCGGCCACTGAGATACGTAGCCGGACAGACCTTGGCGATCTCTTCAGCAACGATATAGTTGCTGATCATGTCAATACCGGCATCGTCCACCCCGGCGCCGAGAAAGCCTGCACCGGCAAGTTTTTTCAGGTTCTCTCTGAGCAGGGTGAAGGCTTTCTCTTTCGGGCCTTCATCAAGTTTCCGGGCCGACGGGGCGATCTCGGTGCTGCAGAAAGCAGCGGCTTCTAGCTGTAACTTCTTTTGTGCTTCGTTCAATTCATAGTCCATAGCAATACCCCCACATCCTACATTAACATGATTCTTGAGACGATCATCCGCATGATGTCGGATGTTCCGCCGCCGATTGCACCGAGCCGGGCATCCCGGAAGTTACGCTCCACGGGATATTCGTGCATGAAACCGTAACCGCCGAATATCTGGACGGCCTGCGAGGCCATTTCGAATCCCATGTCACCGGCATAGACCTTGTTGACCGCCGCCTGGAGCGGGTTGAGCATCTGGCCGTTGTCCTTTGAGGAAGCAACGCGGTAAATGGCCAGTTTCGCCGCTTCGACGAAAACCCGCATGTCGGCGATGCGATGCTGTATCGCCTGGAATTCGCGAATGGGCCGGTTGAACTGATACCGCTCATTGGCATACCGTGAACAGAGCTCGATCCCGTAAATGGAAGAACCGAGGAAGGGAGAGAGCAGGGTGGAGCGGTCCCATTCGACGCCGCTGAGCGCGATCATCCAGCCGGCACCTTCACCGCCCAGGACGTTCTCCGCGGGGATCTCGCAGTCTTCGAAAAAGACCTCGGAGGTTGTCGAACACTTGCATCCCATCTTGTGGAAAGGCTGGCCCGTCGAAAAACCCGGCGTTCCCTTTTCAACGACGAAGGCGGTGATACCCTTGTGCTTCAACTCCCGGTCGATACTGGCGAAAACAACGATCACGTCGGCCACGGGGGCATTGGTGATAAACGTTTTCGATCCGTTGAGAACATAGGAGTCACCCTTCCTGGTGGCCGTGGAACGCATCGATGCCGCGTCGGAGCCCGCGCCGGGTTCGGTGAGACCCATGCATCCGATCCATTCTCCCGAGGCAAGCTTGGGCACATACTTCTTCTTCTGCTCCTCGGTGCCGAAGTTGAATATGTTGCAGGCACAGAGATAGGTGTGGGCTCCCCAGGCGAGAAGACTGCCGCCGTCGACACCGGCATGGCCGAGCGCCTCGCCCGCCAGGCAGCAGGTAACGATGTCCGCGCCGGAGCCGCCCAATTCCTCAGGGAACGGCAGGCCGAGAAGTCCCATATCGGCAAGCTTCTTCCAGATCTCAAAGCTGAATTCCCCCTTCAGGTCGGCTTCTTCACAGAGCGGAGTGATTTCTTCCTTTCCGTATCGGTATACCGTTTCCCTGAACATTCTTTGCTCGTCGCTGAGCGTGAAATCCATATCATCCTCCTCACATCTATTGTACCGGTTCAAAGTATTTAATATCCAGAATGTGGCCCTTCCGTTCTTCCTTCCACACGGCCCTGACCTTCATGCCGTTCTTGACGGTTTTTCTGACAAGGTCCGCGTCACGCAGGTCAAATCCACCGACGAGATGGAGAAAGCTGGAATCAGTGCCGTCGAGCCGTATCAGCGCGCCGATGAACGGGGGTTTTGTGGGCATGCCGAAGTACTCGTAATCGGTAAGGACCCACGATACGATGGCCCCTTCCTGTGATACCTCGGTTATGTCGTCGGTCTCGACAAAGCAGCGGGGACAGAAGGAGCGGGCCGGGACAAGGACCCGGTTGCACCGGGAACATCTCGAGCCGTAGATCTTCTTTTCCACCAGTCCTTCAAAAAAACGCGTCCATACCGGTCCGTACACGTTCTCGTAGGGTATGGCCACCTCATCTTCCAGAATATACAGGTCTTGTTTTTCTTCCATGATGTCACCCCTTCCTACCGGCTATGACAAAGGCGCGAAATACTTGATATCAAGTATGTGGCCTTTTCTTTCATCGTTCCACACGGCCTCGACCCGTGCGCCTTTCCGGATCACTGAACCGACCGACTCCGGACTGGTCGTATCGAAGCCGCCGAGCAGATGCAGCAGGTTGCAGTCGGTCCCGTCGAGCTTGATAAGGGCGATCACCACGGGAGGCTTTCCCGGCATGCCGAAGAATTCCTTGTCCGAATAGACCCAGGAAACGACCTCACCCTGCTGTGAGACCTCCACCGATGTGTCCAGGTTTTTCTGGCACTGCGGGCAGGAACTTCGCGCGGGGACGAAGGTCATGTTGCAGGAGGGGCAGGAGGTGCCGTATATCCTGCCTTCCTTGAGCCCGTTGTAGAACTGCGTGAATGTCCGGCCGGCCGCGTACTTATGGGGAAGCCTGACAACATTGTTAAATGTATCATAATCTCTTTTCATCGTTGCCCCTCCTACTTTTCTGAGCCGAGAATCATCACGCCGTTGAACTGGTCAACACCGCCCATGGCATGGGCAAGCGCCAATTTCGCTCCCGGTATCTGATGAGCTCCCGCCTGGTTCGTTACCTGCATCGCTGCTTCCACCACCCTGTTGAGACCGGTGGCGCCGATGGGGTTCGTGCACAGAGTGCCGCCCGACGGGTCGCAGGGCAGTTCCCCGGTGCGCGAGAAGACGCCGTTCAGGGTAAGGTCACAGGCTTCACCGAAGTCGCAGAATCCGAAGCATTCATAATAGAGGAGCTCCTGGAATGTAAATGGATTGTAAACTTCCGCCACGTCGAGTTCTTTTCTCGGGTTCTTTATGCCCGCCATATCATAGGCCTGGCGTGATGCATTGATGGCACACTGCCATATCGCCTTTTCACTGTCGCCGAACCAGTATTCCTCGCCGCTGTAGCCGACACCCTTGATCCAGGCGGCTTTCTTGCCCAGTTTCCTGACCATGTCCTCCGAGGCAAAGATGGCGGCGCAGGCGCCGTCCGAGTTGGGACACACGTCCCACAACCGCACCGGATAGGTGATGATCCGTGCATTGTTCACCTCGTCCTCGGTCAGCTTCTTCTTGATATGGGCATAGGGGTTGTCGAAGGCATCATTGTGGTGATCGATCGACAGCCGCGTCGCCGCCGCCCTTACCTTTTCCTCGGGGATCCCGAATTTGACCGACCATTCCTGGGACTGCATCGAAAAGACGCCAGGTGCGCCGGCGATGAAGAACCTCTGGTAAAAAGGCTCCAGAACGGTGGTCATCGTTGCCTGGGAGTCCCCTTCGTTCATCTTCTCGGAGCCCACCACAAGGACCAGATCGGCCAGGCCCGACGCCACCCAGTAGTACCCGGTGATAGCGAGTGATACCCCCGTGGAGCCGCAGGTCTCGGTCTTCAGGATCGGTTTACCCACTGAACGGAGCACGTCGGCAAAATAGAAGTGGGTGAGGGCGACGCCCTCCATCATCGAAGGCATGGTTCCCGAGACGACGCCCTCGATATAATCTGGTGAGATGCCGGTGTTCTCGAATACAGCATCAACGGCCTCCTTCACCAACTCGGGATAGGTAACATCGAACCTCCGGCCATGCTTTGTCTGTCCTGATCCTATTATTGCAACTGGTCTTCCCATAATTCCCTCCTAACTGCCGATGATCGCAACAGCATGGCACTGTCCGGCAAAACCATGCGTTGAATGGGCCATCGCCGTCGTTACATCTCTGTTCAACTGCCGTTCACCCGCTTCTCCCCTGATCTGCAGGAAGCACTCCGCCAGACGGTACATGCCCCGCGAAACATACGGATTGAGGGCCAGAACGCCACCGGAAGGGTTGACCGGTATATCGCCGTCCGGCCGAGTCGCTCCGCTGTCGAGGAGCTTCCCTCCCTGGCCGGCGTCGCAGAATCCCAGGTCTTCGTACCAGAGAAGTTCTTGGAACGAATAGGGTTCACAGATCTCAGCAAGGTCGATTTCCTTTTTCGGGTTCCTGATCCCCGCCATGCTGTACGCTCTCTTGGCGGCGTTCGGCAGTTCCCCCTTGAGGAGGTCCCTGTCGCCGACATAGAAACGGTCGATGGAGGAGCCGTAACCCTTCAGCCAGACCGGCTTGGGGGTCAGTTTTTTGGCCAATTCCTCTTTTGCCAGCACCATGGCTATGATGCCTTCCGATTTCGGCGCGCATTCCATGATTCTCAGCGGGTCCATGACGATCTCCGAGGAGAGGACATCGGTAACATCAAGCTTCTTCTTGATATGCGCGTAAGGATTTTTCAAGGCGTTCCCGAGATTTTTCACCACGACGCCGGCGCACTGCTCATCCGTGACGCCATAGCGGGCCATATATTCCCGTTTCTGCAGGGCCGCGGCGACCGTCTCGTTCAGGCCGACCTGGCGCTGGTAGAAGGGGTCGGTGAAGAAGTGGGTCAACATGTCGTTTTCAGGATTTTCGGAACCCTTGCAGATACCCAGGACAAGGGCCGTATCGTAACTGCCCGAAAGGATACGCATGACGGCGTAAATGAACGCGAACAGGGATTCTCCGTCCTGCCGCGACCCGTTTTTCAGAAAGGCCGCGCCCGCATCCCAGTAATAGGAATTTGCGCAGGAAATGCCGCCGTGGAACACGTCCGAAGATGCGCTGATCACCGTTCCCAGTTCATCGCGGGACACGCCGGCCTTGTCCAGGACTTCCTTGCATACGCGGAATATCTGGTCAAGGAAGTTGTCCCTTGTTTCCGTTCCCGGTGTCATGGCAACCTCAACAATTCCAACACGATTTGCCATAATAAACCTCCTTTTTGTTGTCTCTGAAGATGGTGGGATCAGGGAACGATAATCCGGAACCCGGGGGCAACCCTCATGTAAAGAGCGGTGTGGCCGGAGTGTCTCAAAGAACACTCCGGTACCGTTGAGGCTCGTTCTTTCCCGTTCCCTTTGAATCGCTGCTTACGCTTCCGAGGGGTGCATCTTCTGGATAGCGTCCTTGTGTTTTTCCATGACCACTTTTCGCTTTACCTTGAGCGATGGCGTCAGCTCCCCCGTGTCTTCCGAGAAGGTCTGCTTGACGATGTGGTAGTACTTTATCGTTTCGTATTGTGCCAAGTGACTGTTTCGTTCGGCAACGCACTTGTCCACAAGGGCTCGGAAATCGTCACGGTCGAGCAGTTCTTCCGGCTTGGAGAAGCTCAGTCCCTCCTCGGCGGCAAGCCGCCCCGCTTCTTCAAGGTTTATATTGATAAGGGCCACGAGATACTTCATGCGGTCACCGATGACGACGAACTGCTCGAAAAGCGGGTTCTGCTTGAAAAGGCCCTCGATGTTCTGGGGAGCGATGTTCTTGCCCCCCGCCGTGATGATAAGGTCTTTCTTGCGGTCCGTGATCTTCAGGTAGCCGTCCTCGTCAAATTCGCCGATGTCCCCCGATTTCAGCCATCCGTCCTCGGTGAAAGCCTCCTTTGTCTGCTCGGGCATTTTCCAGTACCCGCTGATGACGTTGCCTCCCTTTATGAGAATTTCACCATCCTCTGCGATCCTGACCTCGTTGCATGACAGGGGGGTACCCGCAGTGCCGAACTTGTAGTTGTCGAGCTTGTTCAGCGTCGCCGGCGCGCTGCACTCGGTCATGCCATACCCTTCTATAAGAAAAATACCGGCGGCGTTGAAGAAATCGGCTATGTCCCTCGCGAGGGGGGCTCCCGAAGCGACCATCCAGCGGGTGCGCCCGCCAAGGGCCTGCCGCAATTTCTCAAAGACCATCTTGTAGGCGATCTTGTATTTCAGGTTGAGGAGCGGCGGTATCGATTTCTTCTGCTCCATCATTTTGCTGACTTCTGCGCCGACACCGACGGCCCAGTTGAAGACGGCCTGTTTCCATTTGGGCTGTGTTTTGGCCTGCCCGAGGATCTTCGCATAGACCTTTTCACATACCCGGGGAACGGCCAGCAGGACCGTGGGCTTCTTCGTCTGTATGTCTTCCACGATCGTGTCGAAGCTTTGCGTATAGTGCGTGTAGATACCAACACACATGGCGAAGAAGTGTCCCGCTACCCGCTGGAACACATGACAGAGTGGCAGAAAAGCCACCAGGACATCCCGGTCATCGGCCCAGTGCATGCCGTCAAGTGCCTCACAGACGGAAAGAATGTTTCCGTGAGTTATCATGGCCCCTTTCGGCGGACCCGTGGTACCCGATGTGTAAACAAATGTCGCCAGGTCGTCTCGTTCAACGGCGTCGGTCAGGGTTTCAAAGAGACCTGGCTCCCGGGCGGCGAGCTCCTTGCCCCGGGCCACCAGTTCGTCAAAGCTCATCAGCAGGTCGGACGACATGTCACAGCCCCGGGGGTCGATGACCACGATCTTTTCCAGGGTCGGACAGTCGTCCAGGACATCGAGACCCTTCTGGAGGGCGGTCTTGTCCTCCGCTATGTAGATCTTCGATTCCGAGTTGCTGATGATATAACCCACTTCATGAGCGGGCAGGGTGACGTAAATGGGGATCGTCACGGCCCCGATGCCGATGATGCCAAGATCGGAAAGGATCCACTCGATCCGGTTCTGGGCCAGGAGAGAGACGCGGTCTCCCCTCCTGACACCGAGGCTGTAAAGCCCGAGTCCGACATGGCGGGCGCCGTCGTAATACTCCTGCCAGGAGATACCTTTCCAGACCCCATCAAGCCGCTTCTCGACGGCGAGGCGTGATCCGTATTTCTTTGCCTGGTCCCGCAATATCTGTGCAAGATTCTTTTCCATCTGCAGATCCTTCCTTCCCGGCTTCAGTGGTCGGGAGACGGTATTCCCGCACAGTTATTTCTGTTTAATTCCCATCAATTTCCGTGCTTCGTCCGGTGTGGCCGGTTCACGCCCGAGACAGGAAGCGATCCTGACGGCCCATTCAACCTGCTCATAGCTTCCCTTCGCCAGATCACCATTCGGCACCCGGATATTATCTTCAAGCCCTACCCGCATGTGTCCGCCCATGAGGCAGGAGAGAGTGATCGCCGGAAACTGGTCGATACCGACACCGCAGGTGGTGAAGTTTGCGTTTTCAGGAAGCGCGTTCACCATGGCGACGAAGCATTCGGGCCTGAAACGCTGCCCGCCGGCGACGCCCCAGACGAAGTTGAAATTTATCGGGTCCGAGAAGATCCCCTGCTTCTGGATCAGCAGGGTGTTGTCGAGACCGCCCAGGTCATAGCATTCGATCTCGGGCTTTACACCGTTCGCTTCCATTGCTTTGCCGAAATCCTGCAGCATGGTGAAGGTGTTTTCAAAGACATAATCGATCATGATCTGTCCCGTGCCGCGATCAACGATACCGAAGTTCATCGTGTTCGTGTTCAGTGAGGCCATTGCGGGCTTGACGGCGACGATCTGCTCGATCCTCTGTTCTTTCGTCGCACCCATGCCGACGGCGGAACTCAGATTGACGATGAGATCGGGGCATCGCTCCTTGATCGCGTCATGGGTCGCCTGGATCCTTTCGATCACGTGCGTCGGCATTCCCTCGTCGCCCCGCGCGTGGACATGAACCATGGCGGCACCCGCCTTATAACAACGTTCCGCCTCGTCGGCGAATTCCTGAGGCGTATAGGGAACGGCTGGATTCTGGTTCTTGAAGGTTCCGGCGCCCGCCAGGGCGGCACAAATAATAACCTTTTTCGACATGACAACTACCCTCCTTGTTTCGGTTTGTTTCTATGCTCAATTCCCCTTACAGGGGTTCAAAATGATCAAGGTCCAGAATTGTGTTCGTCGTTTCCTGCGCATACACGGCCTTTACCCGCATGCCGACCTTCACGTCCTCCACATCGATACCCTCCACGATGTGAGCGAAGGGCGTATCGGCGCCGTCCACCTTGATAAGCGCGAGAATATAGGGTGCGCGCCGCGGAAGATGCTTGTCGTTGTAGTAGACGATCGTGTAGTTGGTGATGACGCCCTCATCGGAGAGCTCCACCCAGTTCTCGTCTATCTTGGAGAAGCATCTCTCACAGTATTCACGGGGCGGAATAAAAACCTTGTTGCACTTATCACATTTGACCCCGAGGATCTTGTGATCATCCCGGAGGGAGATGATGAACTTTGTTCCGACCCTCCCGGCGAAGTACTGGTTGGGCAAGGCCATCTTCCCCGTAAACACTCTGCAGTCTTTCGTTATTTCTTTGATTACGGCCATTGGTAGTCCTCCTTCAGTCGGCGATCTCAAAGTAGAGGAGATCCTTGTACGTTCCCGTTCGCTTTTCCGCCCACACCGGACGGACCTTCATACCCGGTTTTATCCGGTCGATGTCCCGTGGATTCAGATCATGGGCGAAACTCTCGTCCCGTGATCCTCCATCAAAGACCATGAACAGGGCCGTATAGGGGGTTTTCCGAATCTTTCCGGTCAGCGGATCGGGACTGGCATAGTACACAACGTCTATAAGGGTGACCGTAGCCTCCGGGCCAACCTCGACGAATTCCGTGGCCCGCACCCGGCACTGCGCGCAGATCTCCCGGGGCGGAACCATCAATTTTCCGCAATTGGGACATTTGGACGCGATGAACTTCTTTTCCTTCAATCCCGAGAACCACTTGCCAACGATGGGTCCCGTGGCGTATCGCTGATCGATCGACGGGATGCATTTCAGGGAGATAAGTTCTTCACCCTTTTCCTCCGCCGCGCCCTCAGCTTGAAACTTGGAGAAGAATTTCGCCGTCGCGCCGGCGGCCCCGATATCGCCGTCGATCTTCACCTGGCCCGAAGTGAATGCCGTCGCCCCGTCGAGCTTTCCCGTATTGAGATCGACGAAGACCTGGGCGTCCATTTTCATGGTGACGATACAGTCGCCGTCAAGCTCGTTCTTGACGGAGCAGGCGCCCTCCTTGACGATCACCGTCCACTGACCGCCACCCTCGCCAGCGAGATCGTAACCGATCTTCATGTCAGCGCCTTCGGCCTTGTCGGGACGGAACCGCTCGGGCATGCTTTCAATGATACTGCTTGCCCGCACGATGGGCGTAAAGGGACGGAAGGCCTTCGGCAGGACCGCGATGAGAACGGTCAGATCCCCGTCGACGGAAATGTTTCCTGACGAAAGGGCCTCACCGGCGTCTATTTTCCCCAGGGTAACACCCACGAAAGTTTCCGCCTTGGCGTTGAGGATAGCCGTGCAGCCTGAAACTTCAGCGTCCAGTTTTTCAACGGTGAGGGCCCCCTTCTTTATCGTGACCTTCCAGTGTCCGCCGCCTTCTCCCGAAACATTGTATCCGATGGTGACATCCACATCCTGTGTTCCCTCCGGAAGAAAGCGAACCTCCATGGTATTGAATATATCTTCTACTCTTGAACCAAAGTATTCAGCCATTGCCAACCTCCTACCAGTTTAAGTCTTTCTCGAGCATCATGAGAACGGTCCATAAGGTTCCACCGAAGCCCGAGGCGAGGGCGTGCCGGACCTCCTTCTTGATCTGCTGGGGACCCGCGTCGCCGCGGATCTGCAGTGCCGCTTCAGCCGGGCGGAGCATTGCAGTCGCCCCGATGGGGTTGCTTGCGATAACACCGCCCGAGGGATTGACAGGGAGCTTGCCGTCCAGGTCGAATTCACCTTCCTCCAGCATTCTCAAATGTTCGTCATCGTCCAGAAGCAGAAATTCCCGCAGCCAGTCAAGGCCCCACCACGCGGAGGGGTCGTACATTTCAAAGACGTCGAAATACTCGACGGGATTTTTGATGCCGTTGCGCTCGAAAAGCTTCCGGGCGGCATAGTGATGGGTCATTTCCGGCATGTCGATACCGAAATTATTGAAGGTTTCTTCCCGGTGAACGGTGATGTGGTCCCGGACCCACACGGGGTTTTTGCTGAACTTCTTGGCCTTTTTCTCGGCAGCGAAGATCATCACGCAGGCGCCGTCGCTCTGTGAGCACATGTGGATCAGACGGAGCTCACCCACCAGCTGGGGAGACGTGTTCATCAGTTCCTCAAGCTGATCGTATTCGAGGCCGAAACGCCGATGAGCACGGGGGTTGAGACAGGCGTGCTTGTCCATCAGGATCCGGTACTTCATGGCCGCTCTTCGTGCCCTGTCTTCGCCGAATTCATCTATCATCATCGTGGCCGTCGTGGCCGTCAGGGCGCCGGTCTGCAAATGGCGGAACCAGAGGGGGTCGGCCATATTGGTGATGCCGCCCGTGGTATGCCCTTCCTGAAGTTTTTCGAGTCCGATGGCCATGACCACGTCATACATGCCCGATGCCACGAGATTGTCGGCGGCGCAGACGAGGGTGGCACCGGTGGTGCCGCCCGTGGTGATCCTGAACTGATCCTTTCCGAATGCACCGGAGCCCAGCGCGTGCCACATGTCAGGCTGGTGGACCATCTCGAAGAGTTCCATGTTCCCGTGGATGACGCAATCAATGTCATCCAGCGTGATGTTCGCGTCCTCCAGTGCATATCGAACGGCTTCGTTGACCATTTCCACCTGGTTCTGGTGCTCCTTATGGCTTGAAAATTCGGTCTGGCCGATGCCGATTATCCCCACATTTCTGTTTTTCTTTTTTCCCATGGTCCTTCCTCCTTATTTCTCCAGCACGAGGACTGAATGAAATTGACCCGCGCCTCCGGTGATGCTGTGGGCAACGGCCCGCTTCACATCAGCTGCCTGATGTTCGCCCGCCTTACCCTGGAGCTGGAGCACTGCCTCCGCGGCACGATACAGGCCGCCCGTCATGAGGGGATTTCCGGCCAGCATGCCGCCCGAAAGATTGACGTTGCACTGTGCCGGTCCGTTTTCGTCGATGAAACCGCCTCCCGTTCCTTCATCACAGAAACCGAGGCCTTCGAGCCACAGGGGCTGCTGGTATGCGTAACAGTCCATGAGTTCCACAAGGTCCACGTCTTTTCTGGGGTTCTTTACGCCTGCCATGCGGTAGGCACGCGCGGCCGCCTTCTTCAGGGCGAAATTGCCCGTCAGGTCCCGGTCTCCCAGAAAGTATGAGTCCATGCAGCTGCCGAACCCCGTGAGCCATACGGGATTGTCCGTGAATTCATGGGCCCGCTCCTCAGAGGCGAGCAGAATCGCCACGGCGCCATCTGAAACGGGATAGGCATGGAGCGTGCGAATGGGATCACAGAGCATGGGTGAGAACATGACTTCCCCCGGTTCCACCTGTCCCGTCGCGTTCGCCTTTGGGTTCCGCGCCGCCCACTGTCGTGCCCTGACGACGACCTTTGCCAGCTGTTCTTCGGTCAGGCCTGATTTTTCCATGTATGCCCGTGCCTGAAGTGCCGAGGTGTTCAGATAGTCAAGGCCCATGGCCCTGCCGTAAAAAGGATCATAGGCGAGATTGGTGCACATGTTCCTGCTCTCGGCCTGGGATTCCTTGCAGTGACCGGCGACATACACCAGGTCCTGATGTCCCGAGAGGATTATCGCCATGGCGTACCCCAGGGCGTTGAGCCCGTCCTGGGCCATTTTTTCCTCCTCGCGGTAGTGCGCACCGACAACATCGGTCATGCCGTTGTCGGATATGGTCCGGGCGTCGAAGACATCGTCCGAGGCGGTGACAATGGTCTGAACGCCGTTTTCTTCAGAGAAGTTCACGCCTGTCTGTTCCTGAATTTCTTCGAGAACATCAAGGAGCATGCCCTGAAACCGCTTGTACCAGAGATTTGAATCACATTTGTGCTGTGCGACAGCACAGACGGCAACCCTTTTCATCTCGACATCTCTCCTCCTTTACTGTTTTTAACAATCAAGCCAACATTATCGCCCGTGCCTGGCCCCTGGCATAGCAATTAATCACATCGCCGGCTTTGATTGTTCTGATGATGGAATCTCTGTCCTTCGGACAGTCAACCTCTATCCATGCCCGCCCGCACCCCAGTGTCGTGTGCGAGTCATCCGAGGCGACCTTGGGGTAGGGGATGGCATCAATATCATATTCGGGTGTGAGAAAACCGTGGTGGGTGATCTCCACGGCATCGATGGGGTACTCCTTCGCCACGTCGTTGATGCAGGTGATGGTTTGTTTCATGGTAAAGCCATAGTCTCCCGGGTGATTGAAGGTGTGGAGTATCTCGGTATCTCCTTCGATGCGGCTGACATGAACATACCCGAAAGGTGTGCCCACGGTCAGTTCGATCCCGAAAAAAACCATAAGCTCCGTCTTCACACTGGTGACGGCATCACGATAACTCGGTTTCAAAAGATGGTCATGGTCGGTGAACGCGATGAAATCGAACCCCAGCCTGGCATACGTGTCGGCTGCTTCCTGCGGTGTCAGCCTGCCGTCGGAGAATGTTGTGTGAATATGAAGCTGACCTTTCAGGCGCATGATACGCTGCCCCCCTGTGAGTCCGGCCGCTCAGGAACAATACTTATTCGCGGCACAGGTCCTTATCGATGGTTCCTCCCGTTTCTCCCGCCGCGGCGGTCATCGCACCGCAGAGAAATATCCGGATGATGGCGTTTATCGTTCGTTCGGCCCGCTGCCTGTTCAGTTTCTCCTTGCCCAGGACCATCACGGAGATAAAGGCTTCCATGGCTCCGAGGAAAATGTACGTCATGTAATGAGGCGGTACATCCTTCCTGAGAATGCCCTTCTTCTGGGCGTCCGACATGATCTCATCGCACATGGTAAAGAACTTTCTGAACCGCATCAGTCCCCGTTCCGTGCGGTAGAGGGAACTGCGGGAAACCTCCGTGATGAAGATGGAAAGCAGGAAAAAACGATTTGAGTAGGTATCAAGGAAAAACCTGATGATGTTCGCCAGTTTCTCCTTCAGTTCCGCGTCCGATTGCCGCTGGTTCTCGAGCATTTCATAGAGGGTGTTCCACCACTTCTCTACGATGTTGTCGAAAAAGGCCTCCTTGCTTTCAAAGTAATGGTACACGAGACCGTATGAAACGCCGGCTTTCTTGGCAATGTCGGCCATGCGGGTGTTGGCATAGCCTTTCTCGCAGAACACTTCGAGAGCCGCATCAATGATCATTTCTTGTTTGTCGTTCTTAGCCATGGGTCGTTAGCTATCAGAGACTGATTGACATGTCAATTCATTTTTTCCCCTTCATGCATTTTTATGAACCGGTTTTTATATATCAAGTAATATCAATATAATATGCAGAAGAAAAAGGGCGGAGCGGTTCCGCGTTCATGCCTTGTCGGGATGGAAAAACAGGGCAGGGGCTTTTATTGATTGACAAGTCAATTTACAGTGACGTATATAGACGTCCGGTGATACGTGAACCAGGAGGAAATTTCCGGCCCCCCAGTGGCCCGGTATCAAAAAAGGAAGGAGTGATACGATGGATTTCAAGTTTTCCGATGAACAGCAGATGTTGAGAGATACGGTCCGCAAGTTCGCCGAAAGGGAGATCGCGCCGCTTGTCGAGGAGATGGACCACGAGGAAACGTTCAAGGAGGAACTCTGGGAAAAGGCGAAGCCTCTCGGTTTTCTGGGCATGGGTGTTCCACCGGAACTGGGCGGTTACCTGACGGATTATCTGTCGTTCGGTCTCATGGGAGAGGAACTGGGAAAGGTCGATGCCGGCGTCGCCACCGCCTTTGGTGCTCACGGTCTTCTCTGTGCCAACAATATCGCCCGGAACGGGACAAAGGAACAGATTGAAAAGTACTGCCCGCCGCTGGCCCGGGGTGAGCGGCGCGGATGTATGGGGTTGACCGAGCCCGGTGCGGGGTCGGATGCCGTTTCGCTGAAGACGACGGCACGGAAAGAGGGGAACGAGTATATCCTGAACGGTACCAAGACCTTCATTTCCAACGCGCCCATCGCTGACACGGCACTCATCTATGCCCAGGGACCTGGCGGCCTGTGCACGTTCATCGTTGAAAAGGAATTCCCCGGATACTCCGTGGGAAAGAAACTTTCGAAGCTTGGTCTTCGCTCGTCACCGACGGGCGAGATCATTCTCGAGGACTGCCGCGTCCCGGAAGAAAACCTGGTCGGCGGCGTCGAAGGAAAAGGTCTGCGCCAGATGTTTTCCGGTCTTGATGTGGAACGGTTCATGTGGAGCTGTCTTGCCATCGGTATCGCACAGGCGGCTTTTGATGCCGCGCTCAAGTATTCCAGGGAGCGTGAGCAGTTCGGCCAGCCCATATTCAATTTTCAGATGATACAGGACAAACTGGCGACGATGTTGGTGGAACTTGAGGCCGCCCGCCTTCTGACATACAAGGGTTTGACCTGCTGGGACGAGGGAAATTTCAAGGAAGCCCGGTCGCTGGCGGCACAGGCGAAATTCTATGCCTGTGAGATGTCGGTGCGGGTAACGGGCGAGGCTGTTCATATCTTCGGCGGGTACGGGTACATGAAGGAATATCCCGTTGAGCGGTACATGCGCGATGCCAAAGTCTTTCCCATCGGGGCGGGGACCACGGAAGTGCAGAAGCTCATCATAGGCCACTACCTCAGAGGAATGTAGCCGGCGCAAAAAGGCCGGAGGGTGTGATCACCCTCCGGCCTTTTCTTTTCTTGCCGCCTCGGTTATTTCGCAGCTTCCTCATCCTTCAGGATTCTGCGGAGGATCTTGCCCACGGCACTCTTCGGCAGGGCATCACGGAACTCTATGACACGGGGCACCTTGAACGTTGCCAGTCGCTGCTTGCAGAAATCGATCAATTCCTGTTCACTCACCTTTCCTTTCGATTCCCCTTTCAGGACCACGAAGGCCTTTACCGTTTCCCCCCGGTACTCGTGGGGGATCCCGATGACAGCCGCCTCTGCCACATGAGGGTTCTGATACAGGGTGTTTTCCACTTCGACCGGCGCCAGGTTGTAACCGGATGCGACGATCAGGTCCTTTTCCCGGTCCACAAAGTGGATGAAGTCCTCCTCATCAATAAAACCCCGATCGCCGGTATGGAGCCAACCGTCACTGCCGAAGGTTTCCTTTGTTTCTTCCGGTTTGTTCCAGTAGCCCCTGGCGACCTGGAGGCCGCGGTAGTATATTTCACCCGGTTCGTTCCGGGGAACCACGGCGCCCTTTTCATCGACGACCTTCATTTCCGAATACACAGGGATCCCGATGGAATCCATCTTTTCTTTTTTGCCGGGGATCGAAATGCAGCCGCCGCTGTTCGTTTCAGTCATGCCCCAGCCGTTGGTGAGATTGATTTCCGTCAGGTCCCGCCACTGGTCCTGTACGGCCACCGGTACGGGGGCGCCGCAGCCGATGGTGAGGATCAGACTGCTGAGGTCGTGTTTTTTCAGCAGTTCCTGATTTGACATGAGGGCGATGAAGAGCGTCGGCGGCGCGAAGAGAACGGTGACACCGTAGGTCTGGATCACACGGAACGCCTCTTCGAGGTCGAACATGGGAATCGGGATGACCGTGCCGCCCGAATAAAGGGTCGGCAGCGTGTAGAGGAAGTAACCGGCCGTGTGAAACATGGGCATGATGGAATAATTAATGAGCCGCTCCGTGAAAAAATGTGCCGCGTGCAGGTGATTTATGGCATTGAAGACCATGTTGAAGTGGGTTTCGATCACCCCCTTGGAACGGCCAGTAGTCCCTGCCGTGTAAAGAAGCAGGGCGGTGTCCTCTTTCGGCTTGCAGGGGACCGGTTCGTCGAATGGTTCATATTTGTCCAGGGTTCCAAAGAGGTCCAGGGTCCCTTCGACGGGCGCTTTCGGTATATCCCAGAGGAACTTCACGGCACCGGGCACAACGGCGTTCTCGGCGGCGAAATCCTTGATGTCCGTGACGATAACCTCTTTGAGGATCCCTTCATCGTGAAGATTCTTGATCTTCGAGTAGAGGAGATTCAGTACCAGAAGTACCTTTGCGCCTGAATCGGTTACCTGGTAACGGACCTCATCCTCCTGGTACATCACGTTTATGGGTGTGTGAACGGCGCCGATCTTGAGGGCGCCGAAAAAGGCCACCCAATGCTGGAGAGAATTGGGCAGCATGGCCGCAACCACATCCCCTTTCCCGATTCCCAGGTCCTTCAAGAGGGCCGCGTATTTTCCGATGAGGACATCGAGGTCCCGGTAACTGATCGCCCGGTCAAAGAAAATGACGGCGGTCTCATCGGGATGTTTCCGTACGGTCTCCCGGAAAAGTTCATAGAGAGAGATGTCCGGCAGGGGAGGCAAGTCTTCCCAGTACCAGGTGGGATGGGCAATAACGTAGGAATCCCTCGGCGCGAAACGCTTCCCTTCCTCGATCCACTCCTTCGGGTAGCCGATCCGGTCATAGAGACGGTGGAACTCATCGTCATAGAAATCAGCGCCCTTGATGAATCTCGGTTCCATTACCTGTGCCATGATTATTCCCTCCTTTATCGTATTTTCGGGTTCTTCTCCCGTTGAGTTGCAGAAAAGGGTTCGGGGGTTCGAGGTTTCAAGGATTGTATTGTTACTTTCATTATGGTGCTCCTATCCACGCATGATCAGCATGATCTATAAGAAGACATTCACATTCTTGCATATTCCCGGTTTTTCACTTGAACCCTTGGCCCCTTGAACCCCGAAAAATGTGCTGTGCATGACGGCTTCGTAAACGGCCTGATGGTGCAGCGCGCGAAGTTCGAGGAATGGAATGAATTCTCACATCCGTTGCAATGACGAAGGACGAATCTGGGCGCTGCATGTGGGCTGTATTACAAAGTTGTCAGTATGCATGCCCGTCAGTCATGGGCGGCGTGACAGTACAGTACAACAGGAGGCGGTTTTTTTCAAAATTTTCCGCGGGCCCCGGGGAAAATCACAACCCTGCCGCAGATACGGCCAAACGGGGGAAGCGGGGGTGACGACAGCACCCCCGCTTCCCGGTTCCGTGGCAATTGATCCCTCTTAGAAACTGAATCCTTCCGGCAGGTCTTTTGCCTTCGTTCCCCGGGGAACCCAGGAAAGATCCAGAATGGTGCTGGTGGGATTGAGCGTTCTGAATATCGGTACCACCCGCATCCCGATTTCGGGATCACCGATCGAAAGATAGCTCATCAGTATCGTGGACACTCCCTTGAATTCAACGTTGATGAATTTGATCGGTTTATCAAGGAAGCTGAACGCGCCCGATCGTTCGCAGACCATGAAGGTATGAACGGTCGCCGTCTTTTTGGCGAGGTCCGTCATGTCGATGACGGTGCACCGTTCGAGGCAGTCCATACAGTGGATCCTGAAAGGCTGGTAGATGGTTCCTTTCGCTTCGCACTTCGGATTGTCGCAGCGGGTCGCCATCAACTTTCCCTTGCCGAGGGACTCGAAGAATATCGACTCACCGCCGTAGGCGTGGATGTAAGTCATGTCGCGGGGGTTCGTCACACCCATCAGCTTCCATCCATCGTCGGCGTTGCGGATCGGCTGATTCGGCGTCAAGTGATGAAAGTTCCCCCTGATCTTATATTGATTGTTTTTAACATATACCTGTCCGAACATACTCATAACCCTGCTCCTCCTTTCAGGCGTCTTCTTTCAGAAGATGGTCGGGGTCCATCAGGATGGTTGCCGTCACGTGAGAGCCGACCCCGGCGTGACTGATCGCCAGGGCACGTTTGGCGCCTTTCACCTGGAGATTGGTCCAGTCGGCCGGTTTCTCCCGGTCGAAATTCTTCCATATCTTTTTGTCACCGTGTATTTCCCCCCAGCGGTTCCAGAGGTGTGTCGCTATTTCAAAGGTCTGCATGATCCCTGTCGCACCCACGGCGTGCATGCAGCCGATCAGACCGCCCGAAAGGTTCGAGGGAAGCCTTCCCGGTTTGCCCGTGTGCGGGTTCGTGTGATAACAGTCGCCCGATTCGACGAATTTTCTTCCCTCGCCGTAGGGTCTCAGTCCGATATCCTCATAGGTCTGGACGTCGCTGATCGTGAAGGCATCGTGGAGTTCGATCACGTCAAGATCTTCCATGGGATCGACGATGCCGGTCATACGGTACCCGTACCAGGCAGCCATGCGGGCCGCAAGGAATCCCGTGAATCCGGGATACCGTTCTCCTCCCGGGAACCGTTTGCCGAGGTCTTTGTACTGCCTGGCCGTTTCATTGGGAAGGAGCGGGATATCCATGTCCCGTCTGTCGGCCGGGCGCAGGGTGTGCGAACCCGCCGTCACCCAGATCCTGAGAGGCTTGTTCTTTGTGCCCTTTGTGAGTTCCAGTGCGGTCTTTTCGTCGCAGATGATGGCACAGGCGGCGCCGACACTCATGAGGCAGCAATCAAGCGCCCTGAGAGGGTAGGCGACTACAGGGGACTTGAGGACGTCGTCAACGGTGATCTTCAAGGGGCCCTGCGCGTAAGGGTTGAACCGTGCGTAACCGCGGTGCTTGACGGCTATCTCCGCAAGCGTTTTTCGGAAGGAGGCCTGCTCTTTACCAAAGACCTTCCAGTATTTCTGGGCCATGACCGCGTAGTAGCCCGTATAGATGTGACCGAGCGGGCTTTCCCAATCCTTGTCGGCGGCGCAGGAAATGAGGAAGTTCCCTTCATCGGTGGGGACCTCGTCCATGCGTTCCCATCCCATTGCCAGTGTACAATCCGAGTATCCCGAGGCAACGGCCTTCATCGCTTCCCACATGGTCGATCCGCCGGTGGCTCCCCCGGTCTTGACGCCGATGTTCCCCAGGGGGTCCAGTCCGAGCCGGTCGTGAATGACGGCCTCGCCGAGCAGCTGGTCCCCGAAGTGATCAGCGAAGTGCCCGTAGTAACAGGTGTGAATGTACCGTTTTAACTCGGCCGGCGTTTTGTTGATCAGTTCCGCTGCCTGAGTCAGGGCATCGATACAGAGCTCTTCCGTCCGCTTGTCGGGGAGCGCCCGATCAAACTTCGACTGTCCCGCCGTGACCAGATAGACGGGTCGCGCAAGCTTTGGAACCTTCAGCTGGCGTTCACTGAATGTAATCATTCGTCCACTCCTTTCTCTTTGTCCTTTCCTTTTGTTATGGCAATCCCCTTCTCAGAGAGTTCCCACCCACAAAACAATTGCAAGATCCCCCGACCTGTTGGAGATGACCTCGCGCTGCTGGATCGACCAGTAGTGAACGGAATCACCTTCGAACAGGACATAGGTTTCCCCCCCGTGAAAAAGTTCGACGGAGCCCTTCAGCACGCAGAGGACTTCCTGGGTGTTCTTCACGTTTTTCCGGGCCGGTATGCTTCTGCCCGGCTCGATGGCGATCACGGAGCTGTCGATAACTTTCCGGTCCTGCGGGGAAAAGAAACGCCGCGTCATGAATCCCGACGCGGGGAATTCGACCTCTTCCCAATCCGTCTGCCGGATGATGACGAGCCGCTGTTTTTTTTCCGCTTCCTTCAGGACCTCGCCGGCCTCGATGCCGATGGCGTTGCAGATGTTCACCAGCGTATCCACCGACGGTGAGCTGACATCGTTTTCAACCTGGGATAGAAAACCCTCTGAAATGCCGGCTTTCTCGGCAACGGCCCGGAGGGTCAACTTGAGGGCTTTTCGTTTCTCGCGAAGTATGGATCCTAAATTCATAGTAATATCATATGGATAAAAGGGTTAATGTTTTGTATTTGTAAATCTATATCATTACTTAATATTTGTTGTCAATTAATTATTGACAAATCAGTCAATATTTGATTGATATATGAGTCAATCCTTAAAAAGAAGGTATGCCGGGTGTTGAAGAACCGGCGGTGTCGGTTTCCGGCCCTTGATGTTTCCAGGAGATACCCGGGAAGGGAGTGTCCGGGCCGCGAACGCTGAAGGATTGCGAAGATACGGGGGAGGTTTCGCCCATTCAAAATCAAAAAAGGAGTGAGCCATGGTGGAATTGAACAGTGAAGAACTCATGCTGGCCGAAACAATGTACAAGTGGGCCGTGAACGAGATCGCGCCGATCCAGGAGGAGATCGATGAGGAAGATCGCCTTCCCGATGGTTTTTTCAAGAAGCTCGGAGATCTGGGGATGCTGGGGATCACCATCGACGAGAAATACGGCGGCTCCGGACAGGGTATCCTGATGCAGACCCTCGCCGTGGAACAGTTGAGCCGTATTTCACCGGCTCTGGGTATGACCTACGGTGCCCATTCGAACCTCTGTGCCAATAATATTCACAAGAACGGCAATGAGGCGCAGAAGTCGAAATACCTTCCTCCCATGTGCACGGGAGAACGGGTAGGGGCCCTGTGTCTCACGGAGCCCAATGCCGGTTCCGACGCCCTGGGGGGAATGCGGACCGTGGCCATGAAGGATGACGGTTCCTACCGCATGAACGGAACAAAGATGTTCATTACGAACGGGAACATCGCCGGGACGCTGCTGGTGTATGCGAAGACCGCCCCCGAGCTGGGGGCCCACGGTATCAGCGCCTTCATCGTTGATGCCGATACGCCCGGTGTTTCCGTATCGAGAAAGCTTAAGAAGTGCGGCATGCGCGGGTCACCCACCTGCGAACTCGTCTTCGAGGATGTGCCGGTTCCCGCCGAAAATCTTCTCCTTGCGGAAAATCAGGGTGTCGCCGTGGTCACTTCCGGCCTTGCCTATGAACGAATCGTGCTTTCCGGCGGTTCCCTGGGCATGGCGGAACAGGCCCTGCAGTATTCCGTACAATATGCGAAAGAAAGGGAACAGTTCGGAAGGCCCATAAAGGATTTCGAGATGATCCAGCAGAAGATCGCCGACATGTATTGTCTTGTGGAGGCCTCCCGGGGGCTGGTGTACCGGGCGGCCCGGTTTGCCGACGGCCCTGAGGGTAAACGCGGCGGCAAGGGAACGGAACTGGACAAACTGGCGGCGGCGGCGATCCTTTTCGCCGCGGAATCGGCTACGAAGGTGGCCTGTGAAGGAATTCAGATCCACGGCGGGTATGGATACTGTCTTGAGTATCCGATCCAGAAGCTCTGGCGGGACGCGAAGCTGTACGAGATAGGCGCGGGAACATCCGAGATCAGGAGGATCATCATCGCCCGCGAGCTCTTCCGTGACTGACGCGGGATGCCATGCTTCCCATGAATGACACGACAAAGGTCCCGCCGGCTCAGCGAGCGGGGCCTTTTCTCATATCCGGTGGTGGCGGCGTGGTCTTTTCCGGGGAAAAGGGAAGGACCGCGGTCGTTCTGAAAGAAACCGATCCCCGGTGAGGCTTCCGACAGGGGATATCATTTCACCTGGTAGATGTCACGGTCCCTGTCCTGGAAGTAGACATGGTCGTATGTCCCCCGGTCGATAGACTCAAAGAACTGTTCTCCCTTTTTCCTGCAGGCGGGACAGCTCTGTCCGGGTATGATGACGGCGAACACGCGGTTGCCCGTGCTTGCCCGGGAGTCTATCGTCAACAGACCGCCGCAGTCTTCGCAGATACGGATGGTTTCGATCTGGTCTTCTTCGATGTTGTCGGTATCGTAATAGATGCCGCGCCGGCGACGCAGGTAGCCGGCCCCTTCGGTGATCTCCGCCTTCTTTGTTCCACGGTCCTTCCAGAGCTGATATATCTCTTTCACTTCCTGCTCGATATAGCGTGTTATCTGCGGTGACTGCCGGATGGCTTCCGGGTCGTAATCGGGCTCCATCACGGAGCTGTAGTCGATACCCGCCATTGCGAGGATGATCCCGGCGTTCACGTAGGGAAGGGCGCTTTCGATCGAGTATCCCCCTTCGAGCACCGCGATATGGGGGGACAGCTTCTCGTTCAGGATCGCGTATCCCTGGGCGGTGAAGTTCATGTTTGTGATCGGATCCGTGTAGTGGTTGTCCTGGCCTGCCGAGTTGATGATGAGATCGGGCTTGTAATCGTCGAGGATCGGAAGGATCAGATTATCGAGGGTATAGAGAAATCCCTCCTGCGACGTATGGGGCGGCAGGGGGATGTTGATCGTATAACCGAGTGCGTTGGGACCGCCGAACTCTTCGATGAATCCCGATCCGGGATAGAGCGTACGCCCGTCCTGGTGAATTGAAATATAGAGCGTGTCCGGATCGTGCCAGTAGATATCCTGCGTGCCGTCACCGTGGTGGCAGTCGGTATCGACGACGGCGACCCGCCGGTGGCCGTATTTTTTCCGGATGTGCTCGATCATGATAGCTTCAATATTGATGTTGCAGAACCCGCGGGCCCCGTGGACGATCCTCATGGCATGGTGTCCCGGTGGGCGGACCAGGGCGAAAGCATTATCCACCTTTCCCTGCATGACCACATCGGCGGCGGTGATGGCGCCGCCGGCCGATATGAGATGTGACTCGGTGATGACGCTTTGTGCGTCGGGAACACAGACGTGGATCCGGTTGATGTCCTCAATGGTGGCGAGGCCCGGCTTGAACTCCGTGATATTATCAAAATCGAGAAGACCTTCCTCGAAGACCTGGTCCTGCGTGTAAAGCAGTCGCTCTTCCCGTTCCGGGTGCGTGGGTGATATGGCCCAGTCAAAGGCGGGGAAAAATATCAATCCTGTTTTCCGTGTTCCCTTCATGCTTCTGTCCCTTTCCTGAGACCGGCTATCAGGCCCGGCTTGACCTGTCCCTTTATGCGGATGTTCTTGCCGGCGGTGAAATAGCCGCGTACCATGTTGAACGACTGATCTTCCGTGATCTCGATCTCGATCTCGTCCTTCCGGGCCCCCATGGAGATCGCGCGTTTTTCGAGGTGCTCTCTGCAGACCTCACGGGCCTTCTCCCGGTCAAAGCCGGAATCAATGCGGATCTGGATACCTTCTTCCACGATGGTGAGAACTCCCTGTTCCGTATCAGCCAGGATGGTCAATTCGGTTGTTGTTCGCGCCAGGGCGGCGCCGATGGCGTTGGCCACCTCGGCGTGTTCCGGAATTTCGGACCTGCACCTGAGCAGTTCTCCGAGACGGGGCGCCATTGCCTCCGCCGGACCGCCCACGACATAGAGGGCGGTCGGTTCGATCGTTTTCCCCTCGAGCAGTTCATGTACGGTGTAGACGGGCTCGTTGTTGATCTCCCGGATCATCGCCTGTACCGCGGCGGTGATTTTTTCGCAGGCACTGTCGTATATCGCCTGTGCCGTTTCGACCATGGAAAGTCCGGTCTTATGTGATATTCCGTCTATCGCGGCGACGGCCTTCTCCCGGTCCCCTATTTCGGCGAGATTGAGGACGATCATGGCATCCGTCGGTGTTGCCGCCGGACCGCCGAAGGCGGCTGCCGGGCCGGCCCGCTCCGGGCCGATGATGATCGTTCCATCCTCGCAGCGGACCCTGCTGTCCCCGCCGATACCGATCGACCTGGTCCGAAGCCCCCTGATCAGGGTCTTGTGTCCCTCGATGGTCACCCCAAGCGGTTCCAGAAGCGGGACCCCCCCGGCGAAAATGGCGATGTCCGTCGTGGTTCCCCCGATATCGAGGGCGATGGCGTCCTCCCCGCATTCCGTGAGGCTCAGAATACCCATGATACTGGCGGCCGGTCCGGAAAGGATGGTCTGCACGGGGCATTTGACGGATTGTGCGATCTCGAAGGTGCCCCCGTCGGCCTTCAGGATATAAATGGGATAACCGCCGTCGAATCTGGAAACGAAGCGGTTGATGTTGTTGACGAAAGAATTGTAAATGTCCCATACGGCCGCGTTCAGATAGGTCGTGGCGATCCGTCGCGGAAAGTTCAGGTTTCCCGACATGCGGTGGCCGAGGGATACATGCCGGAACCGATCCGCTGTCCGGTCGGCGATATTCGTCTCTATACCGGGATTGCGCGTGGAGAATTTACCGACGATCCCGAGATGGTCTATGCCGGCGTCCTTGATGAGGGACACAACGCGGTCAATCTCTTCGTCCCGCACGGGCGACACGATGATACCCCGATGATTGGCATATCCGGACACGATGTGCGTATGATCATTTATCCTGAGAAAATCAGGAGAAATGCCGGGTCCGGCCGCCACGATCATGCCGACGGGGCTGACCGTTCCCTGGACGATGGCATTGGTTGACATGGTCGTACTGAGCACGACCCTCTCGAGGACGTCCGGTCCAAGGTCACTGAATATTTCCTCCGTGACCGCCAGAAGTGAATCGAGAAGTTGCTCATGATTCGTGGGGACCTTCGCTTTCTTCCTGACGATGAGACCATCGAGAAGAACAGCGTCCGTGTGTGTGCCGCCGACGTCGATGCCGAGAATCATAGGCTTTCCTTGACGATGTATTTGGAATGATTAGGTCGGTGAGTATCACATGAATAGCATGGCAGTCAAATACTGTTTGGGGGATGAGGCGTGAGGCGTGACGTGAGAAATACAGTCGTACAGCTTTGGGATTACGGATTACGGATTACGGATTACGGGGTACGGATTATGGATTATGAATCTCGATTCCCGAATCCTGAACACAGAGGCGTCGAAATTGATTGATGAAATGCGGTCATTATTGTATTTTTTCATAAAGTCCGGCAGGGAGGGCAGTCATGGCGAAGATCACCTTCAGCAAGAGGGGCGGGCAGATACGGACCGTGGTAAAGAAAGACCGGGCAGCCGCGACTGGTGCTTCGCCGGAGGAGGTGGTGCGCCGGATAAAGGAAGAGTCGAAAAGACCCCATGAAGAGGAATACCGCCGGCGTTCCCTGGAAATTCACGGACTCGTCTGTGCCCGGTGCGGCAGGGAGTTCGATCATACCAACCGGCATCTCCTGACGGTCCATCACCGGGACGGCAACCACGACAACAACCCCCCCGACGGGAGCAACTGGGAAAATCTCTGCGTGTACTGTCATGATGACGCCCACAGCAGGGAGGTCCTGGGAGACTATCTCGGCGGGAATAGCAGTGACCGGGAATCCGTCGTGGTCTACTCGAAAGGGGAAGGTTCGACCCCCTCCGGCCTGGGGAGCCTCGGTGACAGGATCAGGGATGCAATGAAAAAGAAAAAGTAGGGATACCCCTCCGGTTCTCATTACGTCCGTCAACCTCGAACCACCCGTAGCATATTAATATCAAAGACATTCCATTTTATCATTCTCCGGGACAAATATTGATTGACAAGTCAATTTTTTTTTTATAATTTCCGGGTGCCGATGGAAAATACCTGCGGTGCCGTGTACCACGGGATTTTTCTCCCCGTGGCGACGGTGCCTGTCGGCTGTGTCTGGTCGTTGAAAAAGGAACATATCCATTGGATAGGGGTGGTTTTTCCGGGTATTCAGAGAAGCTGTGGTTACCCATGAACGGCTCGTTGTCCGGAGATACATCCCGTTTGGAGCGGCCGTTGAAACGTTCCTGCGGGGATCGTGATTCGGGGATCGTGATTCGGGATTCATAATCCGTAATCCGTAATCCGTAATCCCCTAATCCGAAATTTATAGGATTTTCATGCCCCACATCCATGAAAAACGTTTCCGGTTCGGAGCAAAGGGGAAAGGACAACCATCCGGGAATTCTTTGCCGCGCAGGCGGGATACAGACAGAAGGAGGAGAAAGCGGTGGATATCGTAGATCAAGGGGTAGGAAGGCTCTTTACGGACCCTGATGCCGATAAGGCGCGGGAGTTCTTCAGGCAGAAATCGAGAAAGCAGGAAAAGAAGTTGATGACCGTCAAGGAGGCGGTTGAAAAATTCGTTCATGACGGAGATTACCTTGCGATCGGAGGATTCGGCGCGAACAGGATCCCCACAGCGGTTTGTCATGAAATTGTCAGGCAGGGCAGAAAGAACATGGCCTTTGCCGGGCATACGTCGACCCATGATTTTCAGATACTCTCGGCGGGCAAGGTCTTCAACAAGCTCGACATCGCTTACATAATCGGTCTCGAGGCACGCGGGCTGTCGCCCAATGCCAGAAAGTACATGGAAAGCGGTGAGGTCGAGGTCACCGAGTGGACGAACTACTGCATGTCGGCGCGGATCAAGGCGGCGGCGATGGGCGTATCGTTTGTTCCGATCAGAAACATCATGGGAACGGATACGTTCAAGTACAGCGGTGCGAAGAAGATAGTATGTCCCTATACCGGGCAGTATTACGTGCTCATGCCGGCTCTCTATCCCGATGTTTCGGCAATTCATGTCCATGAGGCGGATATTTACGGGAACTGCCGGATCAGGGGTATCACCATATCGGACCTTGATCTCGCGCGGGCGACGAAGCGGCTTATCATTACCGCCGAACGGATAATCCCACCCGATGAGATCAGAAAGGATCCGACGCAGACGGTCATTCCCTTCTATCTGGTCGATGCCGTCTGTGAGGTGCCCTACGGCAGCTACCCCGGCAACATGCCCTATGAGTATTTTTCGGATGAGGAACATCTGCGGGAATGGATGAAGGTGGAACGGGAACCGGAGACATTTCAGGAATTCCTCGACAAGAACATCTATTCGTGCCGGGATCATTTCGAGTACATCCGGCAAAACGGCGGCATGGAAAAGATGTGGCAACTGAGACACAAAGAATTAATGATCCTCAATAATCACTAAGGGAAGGGGGCGATACCATGGCCGATTACAATACAATGGAACTGATGATATGCGTTGCAGCGAGGGAACTGGAGGACGGTGCGTCCGTCGGGGTCGGCACCGGCGCTCCCTGCGCGGCGGCGATGCTTGCTCAGAAAACCCGTTCACCGAACCTGCTGATCATGTTCGAGGCAGGCGGGGTGGCTCCCATACTTCCCGAGATGCCCATATCCGTGGGCGATTCCCGGACATTCTGGCGGGCGGTAATGGCAAGCGGCATGTGCGAGATCATGGAGACATGCTGCCGGGGGATGGTGGATTACACCTTTCTGGGCGGAGCCCAGATCGACATGTATGGAAATCTGAATTCGACGCGCATCGGCGGCGAGCACCAGAAACCGAAGATCAGACTGCCGGGAAGCGGTGGTGCCAACGACTTCGCCTCGCTCTGCTGGAGAATGATGGTCATCACCCCTCAGGACAACAGGCGGTTCGTCGAAAAAACGGATTATATCACTACGCCGGGCTGGCTCGAAGGAGGAGATTCCCGCTCGAAATCGGGTCTCCCACTGGGGGCCGGTCCCTACAAGATCATCACAAATATGGCGGTGCTCGATTTTGAACCGGAATCCAAGAGGATGCGGATCATTTCCGTGAACCCGGGGTATTCGGAAAAGGACGTTCAGGACAATTGCGGGTTTGAACTGCTGCGGGCCTCAAAGATCGTGGAAACCCACCCGCCCACGGATAAGGAACTGAAGGTCCTCAGAGAGGAAGTGGATCCCTACCGGTATATTATCGGCCGGTGATGGAATCCTGGAGTTCGGAAGGAATCCGAAAAGAGGCCATGGCTCTCAGCCATGGCCTCTTTTTATTCGTTCATCTTTAATGCGGGGTTTTTCCGGGCGTGTCGGAGAGACCTCTCACCGCCCATGGACGGCTCTCTCTATCAGAGGCACAATATTTCGTCCAGCGTCAGGTCTTCCACCCGCACGGGATCGATACCCTTGATATGGGCGGCGAGTTCCCTGGCCGACATCTCCGGTACGGTCCTGACGATGCGGTAGTTGTGGTCCTGAAGCCAGTTCATGAACTGCCAGCCGAGACATTCCTTACAGTGGACACTCTTTTTGTGAATATAGGCATCGCCTTCGAGACCTTCGAGTTCCTTGTGCCTGGGACACGCGATGTCAACACAGAACTGTCCCGAAACGTATTTTTTCTCTTTCATCAATCAGACTCCTTTCTTTCCTCTCAATATATCAAAGCTGCTGTTCTGGTAATCCATTTTGTCTCCAACCGAGCTTCCACAGATGGGACAAACATAATCATATTTATCGCCGTCGGCAAGGACCAGCAACAGTCGTTTCCTTACCGGGACGGCCCTTTTGCAGGTGGCACAGTACAGTTCGGTGGCCTCGAATTCATCGAACGAGTCCCGTTTCATAGGTCAGCGTCTTTCTCCGGTATTATGTCAGCACTGTCCAGCCAGACGGTTGCCTCGCTGTCGCTCGGTGCCCGGTAATCGCCCCGGGGCGAAAGGGAGCCGCCGGACCCGATCTTCGGGGCGTTGGGAATACAGGAACGTTTGAACTGGCTCGTTTTGAAAAAACGATAGAGGTAAACCTTCAGCCATTTTTTTATTTCACCGATGGTATATTCATTCCTCGCGCCCTCCGGAACGTCGGGCCATTGTCCGGCTTTCCTGTCTTTCCATGTATTGTAAGCGATGAATGCTATCTTGGCGGGCCCGTATCCGTAGCGGGTTATATAGAAATTGTTGAAATCCTGCAGTTCATAAGGCCCGATAGTTTCTTCGGTTTTCTGCGCCGGTATATCATTATTTTCTCCGGGAATCAATTCCGGGCTGATCTCCGTTCCAATAATGTCCGACAGGACCTGTTCCGTTTCCCCGTCGAACTGATGCGAGTCGATGACCCACCGGATGACGTGCCGTATCAGGGTCTTGGGAACGCTCGCGTTCACGCTGTAATGGGACATGTGATCGCCGACGCCGTATGTGCTCCACCCGAGCGCCAGTTCGCTCAGGTCGCCCGTTCCGACAACGATCGCGTCCCGCAGGTTCGCGATGCGGAACAGATGGGAGGTGCGTTCGCCGGCCTGGACGTTCTCGAACGTGATATCATAGGTCTTCTCACCCTGGGCATAGGGGTGCCCGATATCCTTGAACATCTGCATACAGCTCGGCCTGATATCAAGCTCGTTCGCCTCGACCGAGAGGGCCTTCATGAGGCTCAGGGCATTCCGGTATGTCCGCTCTGACGTTGCGAATCCCGGCATGGTATAGGCCTTGATGTTCGACCGGGGAAGGCCGAGCAGGTCCATGGTGCGGGCCGTCACGATAAGCGCGTGGGTGGAGTCGAGGCCTCCCGATACGCCGATGACCACATTTTCAATGCCTGATGAGTCAAGTCGCTTCGCCAGTCCCTGAACCTGGATATTGTATATCTCGAAGCACCGGAGGTCCCTCTTTTCCCGTTCCGCTGGAATATAGGGAAATCGCGAATATTCGCGGTCAAGCAGGACCCTTTCTTCGGGGATGTCGGCGCTGAAGGTTACCGTGCGAAACGGCGCCGAATCACTCCGGCATGCCCGCGCGTTCTGACTGAAACAGGTCATGCGCATTCTGTCCTGGGCGAGCCGATCCACGTCTATATCTCCGAAAATTATCTGCGGCTTCCGTAAAAAGCGCTCCGATTCGGCCAGCAGGGTGCCGTTTTCGTATATCATGGCGTGTCCGTCCCAGGCGAGGTCCGTCGTCGACTCGCCGTAGCCGGCCGCCGTGTACAGGTATGCCGATATCAGGCGCGCCGACTGGCTTGCAACGAGGGCATGCCGGTATTCCGATTTTCCCACCACGATGTTCGATGCCGAGAGATTGGCTATCACCGTGGCCCCCGTCAGTGCCGCCCTGCTCGACGGGGCGATCGGTACCCAGAGGTCTTCGCATATTTCAACGAAGAACCTGCAATGTCTGATGTTGTCGATATCGAAGATAAGATCCGCACCGAAAGGAATACCGGACTGATCACACAGACGGACATGCCGTGACAGGGCGTCTTCGGCCGGGCTGAACTGCCTGCCTTCATAAAACTCCCGGTAGTTGGGAAGATAGGATTTGACCGCAACTCCGAGAATGGCTCCCCGGTACATGACAATGCCGCAATTGAAGAGAAGTTCGTCGACTTGAAGAGGGGCCCCGACGATGATGATCAGGGGAAGGTTCGCCGTTGCCTCCAAAACCTGTTTGAGGGCGTTCTGGACGCCCTCAAGAAGAGCTTCCTGGTGAAAGAGGTCCTCATTGGAATAGGAAGAGATGCCCAGTTCAGGGAATACGGCTAACAGGGCCTTGTTCCCGGCTGCCTTCCGGGCGAGGTCGATCGTGCTTTTCGCGTTGAACTGGGGGTCCGAGACGCGCACCTCCGGCGAACAGAGGGCGACCCTGATGAAGCCGTGATGGTATAGATTGAAGAACTCTCTCTCATTCATGAACCGCTTTTTGTTTCCTCTCAGGTTGCAGTCTTAAGGGCCGACGCCTGCTCATGAACAGCCACGGCCGCTTCCCCCGCTTCTCTCATGGTTCTTCCCAGGGAAAGAAATCCGTGGTTTTTCATTATGATAAACCAGTGGTCGCTTAATATTTCCATTACGCTCGACACCAGTTCCACGGACCCGAAGGGTTCCTCCCGGCATGTTTCCGGTATTGAAAGCGCATGCGCCGCCTCGAGTATGCGCCTTGAATGTCCATGAAAGATGGCATGAACGTCTTTTCTCCGGCGGTAGATCTCATGGTGCAGCATGCTTTCCGACGAAGGGTTTCTGGTTCCTCCGGCCGTAATGATTCCCTTTTCGAGGTCACAGTCATGAACAAGAACAAAGGAATCATCGGTGAGGCAATCCTTCAGCCCCAGCTCGGATGCCGTTATTATGAATGAATTATCATGCTTATGCAACCGGAAACTGAGATTTCCCAGGGAGCTGCCCCGGTACAGGGGTGTCAGTTCCAGTCGGTGGAAGGCGCGGCACCATTTCCTGAGTTCGTCTGTTCTGTCATCGGCGGGAACACTGTTCCCCTTCCATGTGACGGTAAATCCTATTCTCATGCTGTTCGGCTCATACATGGGACAGGACCCTTTTTTCGATTTCCGCCCGGGGCATGGCCCCCACAAGGCGGTCGACAACCTGTCCGTCCCGGAAGAGAAGCATGGTGGGAATGCTTCTGGTTTCATAACGGGAAGAGGAGAGGGGATTCTCGTCAACGTTGAGTTTTGCGACCTTGAGGCGTCCCGCGTATTCCCGGGCCAGTTCTTCGAGGATGGGGGCTATCATCCGGCAGGGACCGCACCAGGGGGCCCAGAAATCGACGAGGACGAGGCCGGTTTCTGAAATGACCTCCTCGGCAAAGGTGTCGTCGGAAACCATGACCGGTGAACCGGTGATGCCCCGCGCCGGAAAGGGTGTTCCGCATTTGCCGCAGAGCGGCCTGTCACCCAGCCTGTTCCTGGGTATGCGGTTTTTCGTCCCGCACCGGGGACAGGGAATGATCACGCTTTCCATGCCGGGTCTTACCTTTTCTATTTCTAATATCCTGCTTCCACTATCACGGGGTCCAGGATCCTCACCACTTCAGCCGGCGGCATCTCGACCAGCAGGCCCCGCCTGCCTCCGTTGATATAGATACGCTCAAGCTCAAGAATGCTTCTTTCCATATAAAGCGGTAAAGGCTTCCTCGTTCCGAAAGGGGATGTCCCGCCGACCTGATATCCCGTATGTCTCTGGACCTCTTCGGGAGTGCAGGGCCGAACCGTCTTTGCCCCCCGCAGGCGGGCCATTGTCTTTGCCGACACTTCCTTGTCGCCGTTCATGAGAACAATGAAGGGGTCCCCGTTTTCGTCCTCCATGACGATGGTCTTCACGGCAAGGTGCTCGCCTATGTTCAGTTCCCTTGAAGCAACTTTCGTGCCGCCCCGGTCCTCATATCGGTAAAAATGGGGAACGAAATCAACCTTTTCCTTTTTCAGCATCCGGATCGCCGGTGTGCCGGTAACCTTTTCCTTTGCCGCCATGAAGCAGCCCTTCTCATCCTGTAATCGCGCGTAATCTATCACAGAGTCGAAAAGGTCTCAAGTGGATGTCGTGCATAATGACACTGCCCTGTATGCATGTTTTATTATAGTTGCTCATAATCCCTTTTTTACTGAGCCCGAAACGTTACAGTCAGTGGCAAAGGGGCAAAGCGACAGAGCGACAAAGTGAACATCATGAAACGTGTGATATCAAGTGTTCCTTCAGTTCCCCCTTTAGCAAAGGGGGATCAAGGGGGATTTTACATACGAAAATCCCTCCCGACCTCCCTTTACAAAGGGAGGAGAAAAACTTTTGAACCCCATAAAACCGTTTCAATGGCCGCTTCAAAAGGGATTTGCGCAGGCGGAGAAACATCGAATATTTTGTCTCATCATGATGGGAATAGGAATATTGGATTGACAACCCGTTGTAACAAGGGGCATATGAGTGGTATAGTCCTGCTGAACGAGAAGACAAAAAATATAGGGACGGTAAACGGCGGAGACATGAGGGATTCGGATCGCATGAAGATCATCGCGTTTGCGGCAGTGTTCGGGATCTGCATGGGACTGTTTCCATTGGATGGTCCGGTATCATATGCCGAAGATAATCTGCCGCAGGCCGTCGTTGAAACCATCGAGCGGGAGGCGATGCGTTCCTACCCCTCTTCCGATGACGACCGGCAAGCCTATATCGATCGCCAGAAACGGGATTTTCATGCATTGTCCTCATATTCGCCCGATGGTGTCGATCCGGCAGTGATAGAGGAGATCAAGATCTCGGCCGCCGCGGCCTTTCCCCACAATTTCAGTGCCCGGAAGTTCTTTGTCGAAGCGCAGATCCGGGACTACCTTTTTGTCAGGGATTATTGGAATCCCGGTGTCCAGCCCGAGGTGATTTCACGGGTCAGGGATGAAGCTTTTTTGGAATTTCCCGAAGATTACAGCGCTCAGAAGCTGATTCTGGAAAAAAGGATCAGTGAGCTCATCGGTGACTGATCATGAATAGGAGGGGCAGCTTTTTTCAGGTTGATTTTCACTGCCTTTTGATTTAGATATATGTTTCAAAGGTGATATTAATGAGGAAAGCAGCCTTCATCCTTGCAGTCGCCGGTATTTTTCTTTTCCTGGCCTCCTGCCAGTTCTTCCATGAATCGAAACTTCCGGAAACCATGGGAGTCAGTCTGGTGAGCGCCGATGATTACAATAATCAGGGAATTGCCTGGCGTTGCCTGGGGGAACTGGATCAGGCCATCGAATGCTACGACCGGGCTCTTGAACTGGACCCGGATCATGCCATCGCATACAATAATCGCGGTGTCGCCTGGCGGCTGAAGGGTGATTTCCAGCAGGCCGTCAAGGACTACAGCAAGGCGTTGGAAATAGATCCGCTTCTCGCGGCCGCATACAATAACCGGGGTGTCATTTACGGCATGGAAGGAAATCTCGGACAGGCCATAGGTCATTACAACAAAGCCCTTTCCATCGATATCTTCTGTGCCGATTACTATAACAACCGAGGGGTTGCCAGGGAAATGAAGGGTGACCTGGACGTGGCCATCGATAATTACGAAAAGGCCATCGAGATAGATTCCGAGCATGCCGTCGCCTTTAACAACCTCGGTGTGGCCATGCGGGTCAGGGGCGATATCGACCAGGCCATAGATAATTACAACCGGGCCCTTGAGTTGAACCCCGCCTTCGCGGACGCCTATTACAACCGCGGTATCGCCTGGAAAATGAAGGGAGACATCCGCCAGGCCGTATCGGATATGAAGAAGGCCCTCAGCCTGAATCCCAAGAACAAGAAATACCAGATTTTCCTCGCCTATCTTGAATCACGCCTGTAGTATTAAAAAATATCGGCCCACGATGCACGGAAGGGAAAGCGCTCATCTTGTGCTTTGCCGGAATGTATGGCAGAAACGTTCCGATCGCCACTGCAGGGAGGAGGCATATGCAGCCTCCGGGTGGGTGACGGAGGAAGGGTGACCATGATCAAAAAAACGCATAGTTCTTCTGCTGCGGCAGCCCTGCTCCTGCTGCTCGGCATCCTGTTCGCCGCCTGCCAGGGTGATCCCTTCGCCGGCGTGAAAGCCGACAATCCGGTACAGTGGGGGGAAGCGGTGAAAAAAATGGTTGCCGCCGGCGACCCGCGGGTCATACCCTATCTTGAAGAGGGTTTGAAGAACGGCAACCGCTATGTTCGAAAGACCGCCGCCTGGGGGCTTGGCAGAATGAAGGACACCGCGGCCGTCGAGAGCCTCACGGCGGCGCTTGACGATGAATTCTGGGAAGTGCGCAAGGCGGCCGTTGTCGCCCTGGGCGACATAGGTGACGACCGTGGCATTGTTCCTCTTATTACTGTCCTTGGCGACGCCGACTGTGATGTACGGTATTCCGCCATGCGGGCCTTGGAAAAGACCGGTGCGGCCACGGAGGACGCCCTCCTTGCGGCACTGCGTTCGAATAACGGGACGATTAGGGAAGGCGCGGCGAAAACCCTCCAGGAGCGGGGGTGGCGGCCGGGAACCGTCGAGGAAGAAGTATGGTTCTCCCTTGCCCTGAAACAATGGGAGCCGGTCAAGGCCGGCGGGGATGCGGGACTTCCGGTCCTCGTCGACTATCTGGCCTATGATGATATTTCCTCTCAGGTAATGGTACCCCTGTTCCGTGCCGTCGGTCCGGCCGCGGTCCGGTCCCTGGAGCTATCCCTGGGTGATGACGACAGTACCGTTCGTGCCCGGTCAGCGGAGATCCTCGATGCCCTCGGCTGGAAACCCTCGACCGTCGAAATGCGTATCAGCTATGCCGTCGCGCGGGGCCGGTGGGATGACTTACGGAACATGAAGGGGGATATCCTGACGCCGCTTTTGAAGGTGCTTCGGGACGGTGACGCCGGCATCAGGCGCCAGGCCGCCGAGGTCCTGTCCGACCTGCACTGGAAGCCGCAAAACGACCGTGAAAGGATAGATCATCTCATTGCGAAAGGTGATTGGGAGGCGGTATCGGCAGAGGGGAAAGGGGCCGCGGGGCGGCTGGTGGATCTTCTCAATGACCGGGATCCGTCCGTCAGGAGCGCTGCGGCATTGTCGCTCGGCTCCATCGGCGACGGCGACGCACTCCCCGCGCTGATGGAAGCCCTTGCCGATAGGGACTGCACCGTGCGGCAGGCAGCCGTGGAGGCGCTCGGTCTCCTGGCCGATCCGCGGGCGGTGCCTGCGTTGATCGGAGCAATGAAAGACCGCTCCTGTGATGTCCGGGAAAAGTCGGCGCCGGCATTCGCGCGCATCGGTGAGCACGCTGTTGAACCCCTGATCGCCGTCCTGGAGGAGAACAATCGCTATCTGAATGAGGGTGTTCTCGATTCCCTGGGGCAGATCGGTGATCCGCGGGCGGTAGAGCCGGTGATCGGCACACTGGGAGATACTGACAAAAAAATAAGAATATCCGCCGCCCGTGCCCTGGGTGAGATCAGGGATCGACAGGCAGTGGTCCCCCTTGTCGAAGCGCTGCATGATGTGGAGCAGGATGTCCGGGAGAGTGCGGCAAAGGCCCTTGGTGAGATCGGTGATGCGGCGGCCCTGGACCCCTTGACGGAGCTCCTGCGCGATACGGACAACAACCGGTTTGTCAGGGAAAACGCCGTTGAGGCGCTTGGTAACATACATGGACCGGAAACAATACCCATACTCGTGGAAGCTTTGGGGGACCGGAATGGTTTTGTCCGGGCGAAAGCGGCCGGTGTCATGGGTGGAATAACCGACGCCCGGGTGGAAGAGGCACTGATCGCAGCCCTCGCCGATGAGGTCTACGCGGTGCAGGCGGCCGCGGCGGAGTCCCTCGCATCGTTGGGGTGGCAGCCATCGTCGGAAACAGAGAAAGCCCACTATCTTCTGGGCATGAAGAAATGGGAGGAACTGGCGAAGATCGGTTCACCAGCAGCCGTGCCCCTGCTGGCGGCCATGAAGGATCCGGATTCAGAGGTCAAGACGGAGGCGTCCGGGGCCCTTGTTTCCATCGGGGGTGATGCGGTGGAGATCTTGATGAATGAGATCGCGGACGGCAGATCGCCGATCCGGGCCGATGTGGCCGAGATTCTGGGCGATATCAGCGACAGCCGGTCCGTGGAGGTGCTCATAACCGCCCTGAACGACGATGATTCGGGAGTACGAAAAAACGCCGCTGTGGCCCTCGGCAGGATCGGTGACGCCAGGGCGGTGCAGCCGTTGATAGGTCACCTGCGTGACTGGTGGGCCGGCGAGGAAGCCGCCGCGGCTCTCGAGAAGCTGAACTGGAAACCGCAGCATGAGGCCGATCGGATCCACTGGCTGGTTGCGAAGAGAAACTTTGATGAGTTGAAAAGCAGGTGGAACATGACGAAAGCGGTCCTTTTCGCGGACCTCGAATCGGGGGATTTCAATGCGGCGGAGAACGCGCTCACGGCGCTCCTGAAAATGGATATGACTGACGATATTATCCCCGAGCTGATCGACAGGATACAGCGGGCGGGGAACGGTGCAATGGCGGAGGCGTTTTTGAACTCACCGGAACCGAAGCTTGTCGCGGCAGCCCGCCAGTGGGCGGCCCGGCACGGATATTCCGTAAAGAAGTAGCAGGCTTCCCTATACACTTATTTGAAAAAGGGTGAAATCACGAAACGAGCGGGACCATTCATGACCCGATGCCACCAAAGAAATCCCTGATTATCTCCGCGATACCGGCAGGTTGTTCCATGGGTATCAGGTGACCCGCACCGGGGATCAGCCGGTGGGTTCCCCTGGGGAACAGAGATGCCGCCCCGGGAAGATCAATGTAACTCCTGTTTTCACTTTCTTCACCTTCCAGGACGAGGGTGGGGCATGAGACCCGTGAGAGCAGCGGCCACGGATCATACTGCATGCCGCCCATGAAGAGCGCCGCTTCGCGCTGGGGTGAGCAGAGAAGCTGCAATCCCCCCGTTTCACCCGGTGTCATGCCGAATCGAATGTACAGTTCGAGCATTTCCGTGTCCCAGTTTCTGAAGAGCGGTTTCGTCCTCAGGTACTCAAGGGCTTCCGTGCCGTCATTCCAGTGGTTGCGCCGTTTGATCGATTTCGACGCCAGGGGGTGATCTTCGACCCCGATACCGATACGGTAAAAGTCCTGCGGCAGGAAGATCGGCTCGATCAGGATCATTCCGCGGGCATTGAGGTCAAAATGGGCATCGGCGATCGTGAGCACCGTGGCCCCCATGGAATGACCCACCAGAAAAGGGGATGCGATCCCCTTCTCACGACAGAAAGCGGACATGTCGCGGGCAAGGGTCATCCAGTTCAGGCCGCCCTCTCTGGGGTCGGTGACGCGGTGGTCGCAGAAGTAAGGGGCAAGGATACGGTATTGCGGGGAGAGCCGCCGCGCGACCGGGTGCCAGAGCCAGGGGAGAAATCCCGTGGCATGGAGTAAAATGATCGTTTCCCCCTCGCCGTCATACTGGAGGTAGGAAAGATCGACATCACCGATATTCTGCGTCAGCGTGAGCGGTTCGCTCATGGCACGGTACCTCCTGAATCGGCTGATCGCCCCATGGAACTACCGGTCCGGGCGGTCAGTCCTTTTGTCTGTGAATTTTGAAATCAGCCTTTTGACATAAGGGTTGTTCCAGAACCCCCGTGTTGAAACGATCAGTTTGCAGACATGCAGCATCGCCGGGTCTCTCATGAGGGCCTCTATCAATACCCGGTGACTTTTTACAAAACCGTCGAACTGGAGCTCCGTGCGCTGTTCGAAGCCGAAGGGGATGCCGCTGAACCGTTCCAGTTCCTCCGGCGTCATGCCGAGCCCGCCCAGCATCTTCAGAAGGTACTCACCGGTGATGTTCCGCGTTCCCTGGGAGAACTCGCTGAACCGTTGCGGAGACAGCCCGGAAGCCTTCATGAACCGTCCCTTGCTCATTTTCAGGATGCCGGCGCGCTTCCAGAGAAAGTCAAAATAATCGTTGAATTCCGTTTCTTTCTTTCGGGCTGCCATGGGTGGAAGCATAACATCATTTCTCATCATGTCAATATAAAACCGGGCCTTCGCAGATGGAAATCCGGCGGGAAGCGAAGAGGGACAACTGCCGGTGACCCTATCCCCGGCGAACCCCGCAAAGATAGCATTGACAGGAAAGGACGATGTTTTTTATTGATTTAATGTGGATTTTGATTGTACTCCAACCATAAGAGACCCTTTGAGAAAAGATGTCGGAAGGAAGGGAATGAGCCTTCGACTGAAGACAACCATCATCATTATAATTGCTACTGCGGTCCTGCTCGGTCTGCTCTGGGGTGTTTCCTCGATCATTGTCGGCAGGGGTTTCGGCCGGGTGGAAGAAGCGGATATGCGTCATTCCCTGGAGGTTCTCCTCAGTGCTTTGAACAACGAGATACAGAACATTACCGCTGCCAATGCCGACTATGCCTTCTGGGACGACACCTGTGAGTTCATCGAGACCGGCAGCGAAACCTATATGACAGTCAATTTCACGGAAGATACCTTCACCGATTTTCGTCTCAACTTTGTTCTTTTTGTCGACCTGTCGGGGTGGGTCGTCTACGCACGGGGATTCGATCTGAAGGCCGGCAGGGAACGGCCGGTACCACGGTCCCTGACGAAGGCAGCCCATATTCAGCGGTTCCTCATCGGGGAGGCTGAGATCGACCGGTGCCTCAGTGGCATCGTTACCCTCCCGGAGGGGAATGTCCTGATTTCATCCTGTCCCATCATCAACAGCCGCAAGGAAGGACCGGTGAGGGGGGCTCTCATCATGGGGCGGTATCTCGATGAGCTTGAAGTATATCGCCTCTCGGGCATGCTCCATCTTCCGGTGACCCTGTTCCCCTTCCGTGACGGGGTGATGCCTCCTGAGGTTGCTCATGTCTATGCCGAAGGTGGGGGAAAGGACGGGTTTGCGGTACAACCCATTGATGAGCGGACGATCGCGGGATACGCGATCGTGAATGACATGGACGGAAAACCGGCGCTGGCGCTGCGCGCTGAAAAACCGCGGGCCATCCATCTCCAAAGCCAAAAAACTCTCAGATATTTCGTCATTATTCTTGTTATTGCCGCGGCCGTCTTCGCGTCGATCATCTTTCAGCTCCTGGAGATATCCGTTCTCTCACGGCTCAGACGGATCCAAAAGAAAGTGCAGGTAATCGGTTCGACCCGGCAATTTTCCGAAAGGCTCTCTGAGCCGGGAAGGGATGAACTGGCGAGCCTGTCGGCCGATATCGATTACATGATTGAAAATATTGAGAAAGAACAGAAACTACGCCAAGAGAGCGAGGAGCGGTATCGTCTTCACTTCCTGCATTCCTCCGACGTCTTTTATACCCTGTCACCGGATTTCGTCGTACAGGATGTATCGGGAAGTGTGGAGAGGATCATGGGGTACAAGCCGGAGGAGATGATAGGCAGGAACTTTCTGGAGTTGAACATTCTGGCCCCCGAGTCCCTCGACCGGGCGGTTGCAGATACCGGAAAGGTGCTTGCCGGTGGAACGGTAAAGGCCTCGGTCTACAGGTTCATTACCAGGGACGGACAGGAACGATTCGGAGAGGTCTCGGGCATCCCCGTATATCGGGACGGACGGGTGACGGCAATCGTATCGGTGGGTCGCGACATAACCGAGCGCAGGCTGGTGGAAGAAGCGCTTCAGGAGAGTGAGGAGCGGTTCAGGGCCATAGCGGTGACCGCACGGGATGCCATCATCATGATGGATGGAGAAGGTGCGATCACGTACTGGAACCCGGCGGCTGAATCGGTCTTCGGCTATGGGAACAGCGAGGCCCTCGGCAGCGATCTTCATACCCTGCTTGCCCCGGAACGATATCAAGCGGCATACAGAGAGGGGGTCAGAAAATTCCGGTATACCGGGTCCGGTGATGCCGTGGGCAAAACGCTTGAACTTGAGGCAGTCAGAAAGGACGGGACGGAAATACTGGTGGAACTGTCTCTCTCATCGATACAGATGAAGGGCGATTGGTACGCCGTGGGAATTGTGCGGGACATAACGGAACGCAAAGAAACGGAGGAACTCCTGCGGTTGAGCAAGGAGCGCTATCAGAACCTCGTTGAGAATATCAATGACATCGTGTACACGATCGATGAAGGAGGGGTCATCACCTACGTCAGCCCATCGGTGGAAACGATCACCGATTACACCGTTTCGGACCTCGTCGGTACAAATTTCATCGACCTTGTACACCAGGACGACCTTCCCCTGGTCATGACCAGGTTTAGGGAAATCATCAACGGAGATATAGGGCCTGCCGAATATCGTATGATCATGAAATCGGGAACAGCGAGGTGGGTGAGGACATCGAGCCGCCCCATCATGGCTGACGGTTTTTTCGCCGGAATGACGGGACTCCTGGTGGACGTGGATGATCGGAAGGATGCGGAGCTTGAGTTACAGTCGCAACGGGAACACCTTGAACTTATCAACAAGATCCTCCGGCATGACCTGATCAACGACCTGACGATCATAAAAAGCGCTCTGAACCTGTACCAGGAGACGGGGGAAGCGGAGCTCCTGGAAGAGTCGACCAAGCACGTGGACAAAAGTGTTGGCCTCATCCGGACCATGAAGGAATTTGAATCCTTCATCGCCGCCCACAGTGAGCTGAAGATCTATAACATCGGGGAACTGCTCCTGTCATTGTCGAAAAACTACCCGTCGCTGGCTGTAACCGTCGAGGGGAGCGGGCGTGTCCTCGCCGATGAATCGCTGAGCTCAGTTATCGACAATATCCTGCGCAATGCCGTTATTCATGGAAAGACGGACCGTGTTTCCGTCACGATAGAAACGGAAGAACAGTTCTGTGTCGTCAGGATCGCCGATTACGGGAAGGGGATCCCCGCCGATGTCAGGGATAAGGTTTTCGATGAGGGATTCATGTTCGGCGAAACGGGACAAACGGGATTGGGGCTGCACATTGTGAAGCGGGCCATGGATAATTACGGGGGGACCGTCCACGTGGAGGAAAATACCCCGCAGGGTGCCGTTTTCGTCCTTCGGTTCAGGTCGATCGCAGGTTCACGATGACCGTGTCCGTGTCCGTGTGAGAGTGTTCCTTACCGACCCTGCTCCATCCATTTTTTCATGCGGGGAAGTTCTTCCTGTTCCCACGCCGCGGAGCGCCGCCGCTCCAGGAACAGCGCAAAGAGTTTCTCCATCGTGTCAACCATTCTCTCGATGGCGGACGTCCGGTAAAGCAGTTTTGCCTCCCTTTCTTCCTCTTCTTCATCGAAATCGGAAAGGATGTTCAACGATTGATAGAGAAAACGGTCCGCCTTGATGGTGCACTCCATCCGGTCCGTTCCGATGCCCAGGCCGAGGCGTGCTTCCCTGATCTTCTTCGCCCGCCTGAGCGCCGTCTTTCCTTCACTGAGGTCCGCGTGCAGCCCCTGGCAGACGACCGTTTCGGTATATTCTCCCTCACCTGATTCGAAGACCACCCTGCGGGAGAAAACGACCTCTATGTCGCCGAGCCCGGGGACCAGCATGGTGCCGTTCCTCTCCTCGCTCTTGAACCAGAGCCAGGTCAGGAACTCGCGGCCCGGCAGGGGCGGAATATCTTCTTCACCTGTCCAGGGAAGGGCGGGGACCAGTTTCAGGGAAAAGGAGCGGTCGAAGTACTTTTCGAAATCTTCCATGACCGACGGTGCCGTCGTGCCGATAATGAGCCACCCCTTCGCCGGGCACCAGATGACGTCATGGAACGAGGGGATCGCGGGAACCTTCTCGAGCAGCCTCTGGCGGACCTGCTCCTTTATGTCTTTCCGTTCCGAACGGGAGAGGCGCCGCCGGCCTGTTTCCTCAGCCCGGGCCTTTTCGGCTTCCAGTATCCTGAGCCGGAGCAGCGCGGGCGGTATGGTCCGCCGGTCGATGCGCAGGGAAAAAACAAGGCATTCACCCAGATGATAGCTGGCGTATTCAAAATTCCGATCAAGGACATTTTCAAGACCCGTCCAGCCCAGGGATTTTTCACGAACGACCGAGGAGTTATCGAAGGCGTATTTTTTCAGTTCCCTGTCGAAAAAGGCGGAAAAATCCTGCGGTAGATCACCCGCCACGTGATATCGTGAGAAGGTTATCGTCCCTTTTATCAACCCCATGCTTCTTCTCCGTTGCGATTTTTTCTCCGGTAAAGGAAGGAACCCTACTTCGGGCGGCGTTCCCTGTCAAGTCGAATCGGGTCCGTGATCATGTTATGAGGGGATTCAGGATCGAGCGCATCAGGGGGACCTGCAGTTCGATCGCCCCTTCGGGACACACTTCCTGGCAGCAGTAACAGCGAATGCAACAGGAGTAATCGTGATGGGGCGGTTTTGAGCAGTCCCCATCGAACCACAGGAGGGCTTTCGGCACGGCGGGGCACATCTCGACGCAGAGGCCGCAGCGGATACATTTCCTTTTTACGATGACCGGCTTCGGCACCAGGGCATTGCTGAGGAATCGTGTCATACCCCCCTTACGGTACGGCCTGATCGGAGAGCGGTCAACGTCGAAGTCCGAACGCACCAGTGAGGAGATATCATCACCGAGCAGGTCGATTTCCTCTTCCTGAAAGGTGCCGAGGCCGAAATGCCCGCCGTACAGGATGGCGGGGACGAGCCGGAAATTGAGGTCGACAAGCCTGCATGCCGTTGCGTCGAGCGCCACCGGGTCGGAGGAAAGGAGGATCACGCCCAGTCGCTTCGGTGTCCCGCTGCCCGGTCCGTTGCCTTCCATTGCGTCGATCCCGTCCATGATGAACAGGCGAGGGTTCACGAACCGGGCCACATCGACAAGCATTTTTGCGAAGTCCATCGCATCGGACAACTTCACGTGATATTCGCCCTTCAGGATTCCCGGAATGCAGCCGAACTGGTTCTTGACGGCGCCGGTGATCTTCTGAAACCCGTGGGTCTTGAACTTGGGGAGACTGATGATCCCGTCGCTCTCAAGAACGCCGCGGGCGACAGTGAACGTGCGGTTCTGTTTTCCCTCGGGGAAAGAGACCTCGACCCCGGTCCTGAAATCGGCGATACCGATAGCGAGGTCCCGGGCGACGGCTGCCAGACCCGCTCTGCGGGCGGCGTTCCTGAAACCGCCGATGGCCGGTGAATCACCATAGCTGACAACAGCCCCCGCTTCGAGCGCCGATTCGGCGACGGCCCTGAAGACGGCGGGATGGGTGGTCACGCATTTTTCAGGGGGGGATGCCGAAAGAAGGTTCGGTTTCAGAAGGACCTTTTCCGTTTTATCGATGAAATTCTCCATTCCGCCCAGCAGGGAAAGCCCCCGCGAAACGGCCGCTTTTACCGTCCCGGGTTCATAACTGTCGCAGGCAATGATCGCCACTGTCGCCATCGGAAACCTTCCCTCGCCGGCTGTTTTTGACGCATTTCACACATTGTGAGTACTTTTGTCCCGTTTGTCAATCGAATCGGTCCGGCAGGACGTTGTCGGGTACGGCCTTCCTGAAGAAGGGAACATCTTTCGCCGATAGACAGTGTTTTCTTTTTGTGATAGGTATTGACGACTTCGTAAGCATTATACGGTTCAGCGACGGTCGTACCGGCTGCCATGACCTGCCGAGGGATGGGTGCCGGCGGCGGGAGATGGAGATAATAATGGGGATCCGGAAGATCGGAATTATCGCGAACAGTGAGAAGGAAAATGCCGTTCATCAGTCGGAACGCCTCCGGGACTGGCTTGTCGAAAGGGGGGTGCAGGTGTTTCTCGACGAGGAAACGGCAGGCATGCTGGACCTCAAAGGGGGCATCCCGCGGGACCGCCTGGCGTCTCTCACGGACATGATCATCGTTTTCGGGGGTGACGGAACGCTTCTGCGGGCGGCTCGCTCGATCAGAAAATCCCAGGTCCCGCTGGTGGGGATCAATCTCGGCGGTTTCGGGTTCATGACCGTCATCAACCTGGGTGACATGTTCAATGCCATGGAGATGATCCTCAAAGGTGACTATCAGACATCCCGGCGGATGATGCTGGAAGCATCCGTAGACGGCGTGGAACACTCGGCCCTCAATGATATCGTCATCACCCGGGGAAGCCTCTCGCGCATGGTCGTCCTGGAAACGTTCATTGATGGAAAGTACCTGACCACTTACAAGGCGGACGGTCTGATCATCTCGACCCCCACGGGCTCGACGGCGTACTCCCTGTCGGCGGGAGGCCCCATCGTCAAACCGGAACACTACTCGATCATCATAACGCCCATATGCCCGCATACGCTGACGAACCGGCCGATCATGCTTCCTCCCGAGGTGACGATGACCGTCGTTGTCATGACACCGGAGCGGGGGGTATCCGTAACCCTTGACGGACAGGACCTCTTCGAACTGAGATCGGGCGACCGTGTCATGATACGGAAATCGCCCTATGACATACACCTTGTCGATTCACCGTTGCACGATTACTGGGAGATACTGCGAACAAAACTCGGGTGGGGCGGGTTGCCGTAACATCATGCTGCGAGAGCTTACCATCAGGCATTTTGCCATCATCGATGAGCTGAGGTCATCCTTCACGGAGGGGCTCAACATCATCTCCGGTGAGACGGGGGCCGGGAAATCCATCATCATCGGAGCCGTCAGCCTGTTGCTGGGGGATCGGGCATCGAGCGATCTTATCCGTTCCTCTGAAGATTCGGCAGAAGTGGAAGCCCTTTTTGATGTAGAGAACGGAACGGTGAAGGAAACGCTGCAGTCCATGGATCTGCCCGTCGAGAATGAACTCCTGCTGAGACGGGTGATCTCCCGTTCCGGCAAGAACAGGATATATATCAACGGAAGGCCGGCGACGGTGAACATGCTGTCCGTTGTGAGCGAATTCCTGGTCAACATCTGCGGGCAGCACGAGCACCAGGTCCTCATAGATGCCGCAAGCCACATCGATATCCTCGATGAATTCGGCGACCTGATGCCGCCCAGATCGAGCTATGCCCTGCTGTTTCGGGAATATCAGGCGCTGAAAAAACGCCTCGGCGAGCTTACGGCCCTGAATGCCGAAAAGAAGTCCCGCGAAGAACTCCTGCGGTTTCAGTTCCAGGAAATAGAGGCGGCGGGATTGACGCCCGGTGAGGATACCCTTCTGCGGGATGAAAAAAAGGTCCTTGCCAACGCGAAACGCCTCGAAGAACTGGCCGGCGAGGCCTTTGATATTCTGTATGCATCGGAGGGCGCGGTCCTGGAGCGTCTCGACCGGGTGTCGGCCGCCCTCGGTGAAGTGAGATCGATAGACGGAAGCTTTCCACTTTCGGTCGAAGACATGGAATCGACACGGTACTCCCTCGAGGACGCGGCGCTGACGATCCGCGACTATCTGAAACGTGTTGTCTCCGACCCGGGCCGTCTTGAAGTCATTGACGAGCGGCTCGAATCCATCGGAAGGATGAAGCGGAAATACGGCGTGACCATTGAGGCGATCTTTGAAAAGAAAGGGACCCTCGAGCGGGAGCTTCGGAACATGGCATCGCTGGAGGAAGAGCTGATGTCACTTGCTTCGGAGATCTCCTCAATGGAAAAGATGCTCGTGACGAAGGCGGAGGAACTTTCTCTTCAGAGAAGAGCGGCGGCAAAGGTCCTTACGGAAGCCGTAGAAAAGGAGATCCGCTCCATGAAAATGGAGAACGCCGTCTTCGAGGTGCTGTTCCGGCCGGCAGCTGATGAGGCCGGCGGTCCCGTCCTCCATGAAAAGGGGACGGACGATATCGAGTTCTATCTCACCACCAACCCGGGAGAATCCATGAAGCCCCTGAACCGTATCGCCTCGGGCGGCGAGCTCTCCCGCATCGTCCTGGCCATGAAAAAGGTTCTCGCCGGAACGGCATCGGTGGGGACCGTCGTCTTTGACGAAGTGGACAGCGGTATCGGCGGCGCGGCGGCTGAAGTGGTCGGTGAAAAGTTGAAGGACGTGTCGCATCATCATCAGGTCATTTGCATAACGCACCTGCCGCAGATTGCCTGCTTCGGCGATTCACATTTCCGGGTTTCAAAGGAGGTGCACGGGGGCAGGACGCAGACACGGATGGATCGTCTCCGTGGGGATGAACGGATCGAAGAGATAACGCGGATGCTCGGTGGTGTCGAGATCACCGAGAAGACCAGGGCCCATGCGGTGGAGATGCTCAGGAACGCGGGGAAAAGATCGCGAACGGCGACCCCCGCCGCAAAGGGCCGGCGTGAACATGAAGTCCCGGGTGACGGGGCGCAGAGGTGAAGAAAAGGGACGGCGAATGCTTCGAAAAGCAAAGGTCAGTGACGCAAAGATCATACATCGCCTGATCAACGAATCGGCGCAGAAGGGGGAGATGCTTCCCCGGTCCCTGATGGACATCTACAGCAGCCTCCGGGATTTTTTCGTGTTCGTTGATGAAAAAGATGATGTCCTTGCCGGCCTCTGCGCCATGCACATTTTCTGGGAGAACCTCGCCGAGGTCCGTTCTCTCTACGTGAGGGACGAATACCGGAAGAGAGGCATCGGCAGGGCCCTCGTGGAGGCCTGCGTCTCCGAGGCGATCACTCTCGACCTGATGCGCATTTTCACCCTGACCTACCAGACGGCGTTCTTCAGCACTCTTGATTTTAAGATCATCGACCGGGCGACGCTCCCCGAGAAGATATGGTCCGACTGCTTCAAGTGCCCCAAATATCCCGATTACTGCGACGAAGTGGCAATGATACTGGAATTGTGAGGTGAGACGACGACGTGCGGAGACGAACGGGGATACACGGTGTTTCAGGATGGTGGAAAACAGCGCTGTTGCTGGTCTTCGTTCTCGTTGCCGTCACGGGCTGCGAAATCCCCCCGGAAAAACCGCCGCTCGAGGTCCCGCCCGCCGTTCCCTCCCTGATCCGGGTCGAGCCCGGTGAAGACCTTGTTTTCGATGATGACCTTGATCCCGGTTCCCTCGAACTGGCGGTCCTGAGAAGTCTTGACTATTACCAGCGGCTTCCCGACGATCGGCTGTTTTTTTTCGGCGGGATCCCCTATACCGTGCAGGAGCTGAAGGAATCCCTCAGGGACTTTCTCACGATCGTAAAAACCAGTTCCACACCGGCAGAGCGAAGCCGGAAACTGCGCAACACCTTTGATCTATACCGGTCCGCAGCGGGAACGGCCGGGGACGCGGTCCTCTTCACCGGGTATTATGCCCCCGTCCTTGAAGGATCGCTCACGCAGACCCCCGTATTTGCCTATCCCATTTACCGGACCCCCGATGATCACATCGTGATACATCTGGGGCGGTTCGATGAAAAACATGCAGGGGAACGGCTTATCGCGAGGCTCGATGGGAACGAGGCGGTTCCCTACTATACGCGCGGAGAGATCGATATCGAACAGTGCCTCCGCGGGCGCGGCCTCGAACTGGTGTGGCTCGCCGACCCGGTCGATGTCTTTTTCCTGCATATTCAGGGGTCGGGCCTGGTCAATCTTCCCGACGGCCGCCGGCTGACGGTCAGCTATGCCCAGTCCAACGGTCATCCCTATCGGAGCGTGGGAAGGCTCCTGATGGAGAGGGAAGGACTCACGCCGGCTCAGGTTTCAATGCGGGGGATCAAGGAATACCTTCGGGAGCGCCCCGATGAAATGCTCCGGATCCTGGCCCACAACGAAAGTTATGTCTTCTTCCGGATCGTCGAAGAGGGACCCATTGGCTGTCTCGATGTTCCCGTGACCCCGGGACGAACGATAGCGACGGACCCGGCATATTTTCCCCAGGGAGCCCTTGCCTTCATCAGATTGAAAAAGCCGACCGTAGACAACGACGGAAATATCGTGGACTGGGTATTCTTCAGCAGATTCGCTCTGAACCAGGATGCAGGCGGCGCCATCAAGGGACCCCGGCGCGTTGACCTTTACTGCGGTGACGATGCCTATGCCGAGATCATGGCGGGGCATCTCAGGCAGGAGGGCGAGCTGTATTTCCTGGTGAGAAAAAAGTAAGTATTAACAGATTATTGTCTTTCGCTGCCGGCGGGGAATGCCGCACAATGAACACTACAGAAGAAAAAATAACCAAAACCTGCGCCAATACTATATTTTTGCTTGATTGTTATTTTTCTTTGTGTTAGAAATCCAAGCAACACGGAATGTTAAGGGACATTGAAAAAAGAGGGGGAGATTCATAAGCAGCGTGCGTACGTGGTACCATGAAATGCAAACCATTCTATGACGGAATGGTACATGCGGCCTCGGAGCAGGGAGGAGGTTTCATTTCGGGTACTGCCAAATACAATTCCATAAAAGGAGGACGGGAGTATGACAAAGGCCGAATTAGTAGCAGCAATGGCAAAAGATGCAGGTGTAACCAAGGCACAGGCTGCGAAGCTGTTGGACTCTTATGTTACCAATGTGGCTAAAGAGCTCAAGAAAAACGGCAAGCTTGGTCTGGTTGGTTTCGGGACCTTCTCCGTGGCGAAGAGGAAGGCGCGGACGGGAAGGAATCCTCAGACCGGCGCCAAAATAAAGATTCCGGCCAAAAAAGTTGTCAAGTTCAAAGCTGGAAAGGCGCTTGCGGCAAAAGTCTGATTCAGCACGGATCTTCCATGTGAGGCCCCCGGTTTCAGTGAAATCGGGGGCCTTTTTTTCGGCTGAGTGCCGGGCCGGAGCACGACGGGATAGAGGGATGCAAGATCAAGGAAATTGACAGATTCCGATCGAATCTGCTATACATCCTGACGCACCGAAGCAGCCGTGCCGTCGGCCGGCGCCGGGTGACATAATACACAGAGGTTCGGATGGTGAAGGGTAAAAGGATTTTGAGCGGCATGAGGCCTACCGGAAGGCTTCATCTGGGCAACCTTCAGGGGGCCCTCAAAAACTGGGTCGATCTGCAGGATGAAGGAGGGTACGACTGTTTTTATTTCGTTGCCGACTGGCATGCCCTGACGAGCGATTACAAGAACACGGGCATGATCAGGGACTATACCATAGATATGGTCATAGACTGGCTCACCGTCGGTCTTGATCCCACGCGAAGCACCATATTCGTTCAGTCCGCCGTGAAGGAACACGCCGAGCTGTTTCTCATCCTGTCGATGATCACACCCATGCCCTGGCTCGAGAGGAACCCCACCTACAAGGAAATGAGGGAGGAGCTTCATGACAGGGACCTCTCAACCTTCGGCTTTCTCGGCTATCCCGTTCTGCAGGCGGCGGACATTATCATGTACAAAGCGTACGGTGTGCCCGTGGGCGTCGATCAGTTGCCCCATGTTGAATTGACCCGTGAGATCGCCCGGCGATTCAACTTCTTCTATGGAGAGGTCTTTCCCATACCTGAACCGCTCCTTACGGAGGTGCCGAAACTTCTCGGGATCGACGGGAGAAAAATGAGCAAGTCTTACGAAAACGCCATATATCTCAGGGACCGCGGTGATGAACTGAGGCAAAAGATACTTTCCATGTTCACCGATCCACAGCGGCAGAAGAAGAACGACCCCGGCAGACCGGAGGTATGCAATGTCTTCGCCTTTCACAATATCTACACGGACCGGGAGGAAGTACAGGAGATCGAAGCGGATTGCAGGAGCGCCCGTATCGGCTGCGTCGAATGTAAACAGCGGCTTGCCGGCCGTATTGAAAAAGAAATGGCGGGGATTCATGAACGGCAGGACTATTATCTCGCCCATATCGATGAGGTACGGGAGATCATCACGGCGGGGAATGAGGCCTCCGGCAGGATCGCCCGGTCCACCATGGAGGAAGTGCGGGAAGCCGTCAGGATCTGAAGACGGCGCGGCGGCAGTTCAGAGGGACCGGACCCTGAAGGCAAAGGGCCTGGATCGTTGAGAAGCATCACCGGTAACAGACATGACCTATGAGATTAAACTGGACGTATTCGAAGGTCCGCTGGATCTCCTTCTGTACCTCATCAAGAAGAACGAGATAGACATCTACGACATTCCCATCGCGCTCATTACGGAACAGTACCTTGAATACATAGAGGCAATGAAATCGCTCAATCTCGACCTGGCGGGGGAATACCTGCTGATCGCCTCGACGCTCATTCACATCAAGTCGAGGATGCTGCTCCCCGTCGATGAGGAAGGGGATGAGGAGGACCAGGAGGACCCGCGCAGCGAGCTGGTGCGGCAACTCCTCGAATATCAGGCCTTCAAGGAGGCGGCCCTGAATCTTGAGCGGCTGACGCTTTTGGGACGGGATGTCTTTGACAGGGAAGCCGGTCCGGACGAAGAGACCGACGACGGGGATATGCCCATACGGGAGATCGGGATCCTGGAGCTTGTGGCGACCTTCCGCCAGCTCATCGCGTCCGTAAAGGATTTTGAATCGATGGCGATCGACGTCGAAAAAGTATCGCTCACGGAACGGATCGCGCAGATCATGGATGAACTCCAGCGCAAAAAAGAGATGACCTTTGTGGAACTGCTCGGTGAAATGGCGAACCGTACGCGGGTCATCTATACGTTTCTGGCGATCCTTGAACTTATGAAGCTCCGCCTGGTGCGGACCTATCAGGCCGTGCCGTACGGCCCGATTCGCATCTGTCTCGCGGTGGGTGAATAAATGAACCAGATCAAGGCGATAATAGAGTCCCTCATTTTTGTATCCGAAATGCCGCTCACGGTGGAAAAGCTGCTCGAGGTGATGGGGAACGAGGTGAGCCGTGAAGACATTACCACGGCCCTCGATGACCTGGTGAGAGAGTACGCCGGGAGACAGGGGGGGGTTGTGCTGCGAAAGGTAGCCGGCGGGTATCACTTCAGAACGGCGGAAGAATGCGCTTCCTGGGTCAAAAAACTGAAAGCCGCCAGAGCGACGAGCCTTTCCCGTGCCGCCCTGGAGACGCTGGCGGTGATCGCTTACCGCCAGCCCGTCCTGCGGTCGGACATAGAGAAGATCCGCGGCGTCGATGCCAGTGGCGCTCTGAAAGGTCTTCTGGAAAAGAACCTGATACGGATCGTCGGGAGAAAGGACGTACCCGGCCGGCCCATCATGTACGGTACGAGCAGAAGGTTTCTCGAAGTGTTCAGCCTGAACGACCTTTCCGAGCTCCCCACCATGAAGGACCTGGAAGAACTTGAGGAATAGAAACCCAATGGGAGAGCGCCTCCAGAAAATCATCTCCCGCGCGGGGATCGCATCGCGCCGTGAAGCGGAAAAGATGATCCGCGAGGGACGTATCAGCGTCAATAATGTCATCGTGACGGAACTGGGCAGCAAGGCCGACATCAGGTCCGATGAGGTACGGGTGGACGGCAGGCTCATAGCGGCGGGAACACCCGACCTGTATATCCTGCTGAACAAGCCGAGAGGGTATGTAACGACCATGAGAGACCCCGAAGGACGGCCCATCGTGACGGACCTCGTCAGGGATATTTCTGAACGGCTCTTTCCCGTCGGCAGGCTCGATTATGACTCGGAAGGTTTTTTGCTGCTCACCAACGACGGTGAGTTCTCGTACCGGATCCAGCATCCGAAATTTGAAATTTCCAAAACCTACCTCGTCAAGGTGAAAGGCGCCGTCACCGGTGATGCCATCGGCCGCGTCAGTGCGGGGCTCTGGATCGACGGAGGCCTCTTCAAGCCGTCCGCTGTCGGGATCGAAAAGAAGAACCGGAAGAGCTGCTGGCTGAGGATCGAAATATCCGAGGGGAGGCACCGGATCATCAGAAGGGTTTTCGAATCGATGGGTCTGCCCGTCGTGCGTCTCATCCGGACCGCTGTCGGCGGGCTGGAGCTGGGGCACCTCAAACCCGGAGAATACCGCCATCTGAGTGAAAAAGAGGTCAAGCGGCTGCTCGATCGGGGCAATATCGGAGATAGACGAAAAATATCTTGACTTTAGTAATAAAATAAACAATATGTAAACCCATTAGTCTTTTTGAGCGAAAAGAACAGTCATCGTGTTGATGGTGAACCGTATAATTTTGACCAGTCTCAAAAGAAGGGGGTTTTATGAACAAATCTGATTTGATCGATGCTCTCAGCAAAAAAGAGGATTTGACGGAACGCCAGGCAACGGAGGTCGTCAATCTTATTTTTAAGGGTTTCAGCGATGAGCTCAAAAAAGGCGGAAGGATCGAGATCAGGGGATTCGGGAGCTTTGTCGTGAGAAACTATGGCGCCTATGCGGGGAGAAACCCGAAAACGGGAGGAACAATTCAGGTGACCCCCAAGAAACTGCCGTTTTTCAAAGTGGGGAAAGAACTGAAGGAACGGGTAAATTCCGGAAAGTAGTCTTGGGTTCAGTACAGCCGCCGCGGGAGGCCGTTACCGGTCATGCATGAGGCGGCGGAAAGTGTGTCATGATCTATCAAAGGGGAGAAATCCCCTTTTTTATTGTTCTCTTAACGGGTCGGGTCCCTTCTTCCGGTGATTACAGTGACAAGGCGACAAAGTGACAAAGCGACAAGGCGACAAAGTGACAAAGCGACAAAGCGACAAAGCGACAAAGCGACAAAGTGACAAAGCGACAAAGCGACAGAGTGACAGAGTGACAGAGTGAAAAGCCACCTTTGATAAAATGCCGCACCGAAAGCCCCCCTTTGATAAAGGGGGGTTGGGGGGATTTTACATACAAAAATCCCTCCCGGTCTCCCTTTGCAAAGGGAGGAGAAAAATTCTTGAACCCCATCCGTTTCAATGGCCGCTTTAAAAGGGATGCACATCCGGGTACCCTTTCATTTTGATGATTTCTCCGTGCCCATATGAACGGGCGGCTCACTTTTTACTCGACAGCCAATGGGAGAGCATTTACAATACAGCCTCAGGTCCCGGCGGCTGTTGTGGATATGCCGTTGGTACAGCGGAGTTGCTCATGAATTATGAAAGGATGAAAAAAACAGAGCTGGTCGCGGAACTGAAAAGGCTTCGGAACGCCGGGGCGGGTCCGCCGACGTCCGCTGCTGGGGTCGACAGTGACCGGAAGGAGCTCTACAGTAATTTCTTCGAAGAATCACGGGATGCCATCATCATCGCCGGCAGGAACGGCAAATTCATTGATTTCAATCAATCCGCGCTGGACCTCTTCGGCTATACCCGGGAAGAGATGATGAAGATGAGCGTCCGGGACTTTTACATACATCCCTCCGATCGCGCGAGGTTTCTCAAAGAGATAGAAAAGGACGGGGCGGTTACGGATTTCAACGTCGAGCTGCGGAACAGGGACGGCAGGCCAATGGATTGCCTGGTCAATATGACCGTCAAGAAATCGGCTGAAGGCGTGATACTGGGTTATCAGGGTATCATCCGGGATATCACGGAGCAGAAGCAGGCGGAAAAGCTCTACAATGTTTTTGCCAACAGCTCACAGACCGGTGTCTACATCATACAGGACGGAACATTCAAATTCGCCAACCCCCATGTACTGAGTTATTCGCGCTATCACAAAATGGAGGACCTGCTCAAGGTCGATCCTCTCAGCATGGTGCATCCCGATGACCGGGACCGGGTGAGAGAGAACGCCGTCAGCATGCTCAAGGGTGAGAAGAAAACCCCCTATGAATACCGCCTGATCACGAAGGACGGGACAACGAGGTGGATACTTGAAACGGTGACCTCCATGGAATATTACGGCAGGTGTGCCGCGATGGGAAGTTCCATGGACATTACGGCGACCCGTATCGCACAGGAGAAGCTCGACGAAATGAAGCAACTTGAATCGTCGATCCTGGCCGCCATACCCCATGCCGTTATCGGACTTGAGAACAGGCGCATCATATTCGCCAACGACGCGGTGGAAAAGGTCTTCGGCTGGAAACCTTCCGAACTGATCGGAAAGCTGACGCGGACCTTCTACCGGAGCGATGAGGATTTTGAAGAAATAGCGCGGCGCGTGTACCCGGTCCTTGAAGAACAGAGCACCTGTTCGGAAGAATTTCCCTGCCGCCGCAAGGACGGCACGGACATCGTCTGTCGGATCAATACCTCCAAGGTCGGTGATATCCTCCGGGAAAAACGGATCGTCGTCGTCTACGAGGACATCACCGAGCGCAAGCACGCGGAAGAGGCCCTTCGGGAAAGTGAGGAAAAGTACTCCGCCGTCGTCGAACAGGCCATGGACGGCGTGGTCATCATACAGGACGATGTCTATAAATTCGCCAACAAGGCCATGGCCGTCATGTCGGGATATGCCGTGAGGGAACTGGTGGGGAAACATTATCTCGACATCTTCGTGCCGTCCTGTCGTGACAAATTTTCAAAAGTATACCGGATGCACATGGCGGGAAAGAAGGTCCTGCCCGTACATGAGGCGAAACTCCTCTGCCGGGACGGTTCACAGAAAGACATAGAGATCGCCCTGGGGATCATCAAGCTGAACGAGAACCCGGCCGACATGTGGTACGTGAGGGACATAACGGCCCGCAAACGGGCCCAGGAAGAGCTGAAGAAAAGTTTTGAAAAACTTCAGAAACGGATGGAAGAAACGGTCAGCGCCCTGGCCTCGATCACGGAGAAGCGGGACCCGTACACGGCCGGTCACCAGCAGCGGGTTGCCCAGTTGGCCTGTGCCATCGCAAGGGAGATGGACCTTCCCGAGGCACAGATAGAAGGGATAATGGTCGCTGCCACGCTCCACGACATAGGCAAGATATACGAACCTTCGGAGATACTCAGTAAACCCGGCATCCTGACGGAGATCGAGTTCCTGATGATGAAGGTTCATCCCCAGATCGGGTACGACATCCTGAAAAATATCGATTTTCCATGGCCCGTCGCGCAGATCGTCCTGCAGCATCATGAGAAACTCGACGGCTCGGGATACCCGAAGGGAATTTCCGGAGATGACATCCTCCTTGAGGCGCGGATCATCGCCGTGGCCGACGTCGTGGAGGCCATGGCATCTCACCGTCCCTACCGGTCGGCACTTGGGATCGACGCGGCGCTGGAGGAGATATCGGAACAACGGGGAACGTTCTATGACCCCGCTGTTGTTGACGCCTGCCTCAAACTTTTCCGGAAAAGGAATTTTGAATTTGATTTTACCCCGCCTTCCGAAGCGCGCCGGCTTCAGAAACAGTAACGGCTCACCGGCCGTACCGTTCATTCAATGTTCCTGAAATCAAAAGGTTACGGAAACCACACCCGGTCTGCCGGTCCAGAATTTTATTGACGGGGGTCTTCTCCTGTATTAGGTTTCATTCAATGGAAGATACGATGTGCCCGGGAACAGGGGCATGCGGGTAACTAAAGGAAATCAGGGGGAGTATCATTCGGCTTCATGGCGGTAGAGAACGGGAGAAAGCGACTGTACATACGAACATTCGGCTGCCAGATGAATGTTCATGATTCGGAACAGATGGCGGTCCTGCTTGAAGATGCAGGTTTCACACGGACCGATCAGGTGGAGACGGCCGATCTTGTCATCATCAATACGTGCAGTGTCCGGGAAAAGGCCGAGCAGAAAGCCCACAGCTATCTGGGGCGGCTCCGGCGGCTGAAGAGAAGGAACCCTTCTCTCATCATCGGTATTGCCGGGTGTCTCGCGCAACAGTGGGGAGGTGATTTCCTCGAGAAAGCGCCCCACCTTGATTTTGTGCTCGGTACCCACAATATTCACGCGCTTTCCGAAGTGGTCGATGAGATACAGGGAACGGGAAGACGGGTCGTGAGAACGGACTTTCAGGAACAGGTGACATCGATCGGCATTCCGGTACCGGCCCGTCGTGAACAGGTAAGCGCATATGTAACAATAATGCAGGGCTGCAACAATTTCTGCTCCTACTGTATCGTCCCCTATGTCAGGGGCCGTGAACAGAGCAGAAGTGACGGGGACATCATGGAGGAGATCCGGATGCTGGCCGAAGGCGGCATCAGGGAAGTGACGCTTCTTGGTCAGAACGTGAATTCATACTGCAGCAACGGCAGCGGAAATCCCGATTTCCCGGAACTGTTGCACGAAGTGAACGATGTCGAAGGAATTGAGCGGATACGTTTCACCACGTCCCATCCGAAAGACCTGTCGGAAGAGCTGATGCAGTGTTTCCGGACGGTGGACAAGCTCTGCGAGCATATTCATCTGCCCCTTCAGTCCGGTTCCGATGAGGTTCTCACGCGAATGAACCGCAACTATTCGGCCGGGACCTATCTTGAAAAGGTGGCGCGTCTCCGGGATATCTGTCCGGACATCAGCGTATCGACGGACCTCATTGTCGGATTTCCCGGTGAAAGCGAGGCGGATTTTCAAAAAACTATTGACGTTATGGAAAAAGTGAGGTTTGATAACGCTTTTTCCTTCGCCTATTCCGACCGGCCCGGCATAGCCTCTGAGACGTATGGTGACAAGGTCGAAGATGGGGTAAAACGGGATCGGCTTCGACGGCTGCAGATGCTGCAGGAATGTCACACAATGGAGAGGAATCACGGGCTTGTTGGCAGGGTCGAGGAGATACTTATCGAAGGGGTCAGCAGGAACAGCCCCAACGATATAACAGGAAGGACAAGGACGAATAAAATCGTAAATGTTCCCGGTGATATTGAATTGACGGGTACGATCATCTCCGTCAGGATCACCGGTGCCTATGCACATTCATTGAGGGGCGAAGCACTCGATGAGAGGGAGGTACGGGGATGCTTATTCAGATGAAGGTGTTCGGACTGGCCATTGATCCCATAACGAGCACCCCCATCGTCATACTGAAGGATCTTGAGGAGAAGAAGGCGGTTCCCATATGGATCGGCCTGTTCGAGGCGAGTGCCATAGCGACGCAGCTTGAAAAGATAGATCTGGCGCGTCCCATGACGCATGATCTCATGAACGACCTTCTGCGGTCCCTGAATGTCAATGTGACGAAGATCGTCATCAACGACCTGCGGAACAACACCTTTTTCGCCGTCATACACATTCTGAAGGATGCGGCGAACATTACCGTCGATTCCCGCCCGAGTGATGCCATAGCCCTTGCCCTTCGAGCCAATGCGCCGATCTTTGTCGATGAAAAGGTGATCGAGAAGTCGACGAAGATCGACCTGGGGCAGTCATCACAGGAGCTTGACAAATATTCGAAGGACCAGCTGAAGGAATTTCTGGAAAATCTTTCAAACGACGCCTTTGGAAAATATAAAATGTAGAGGTGAGGAGATACATACCATCCGGCGTGGCGGTCATCATGAAGGAAGAAATTCGACGGCTGTACCTGAAGACAGGTGATCAGGTTTTTCACCTGCGGTATCCCGAATGGGGGTTCGGTGTTGTCGTGGAAGAACGCAATTCCTCGGTGGTCGGCGGCATGTCCTATGTAAAGATCACGTTCAGGGACGGCCACACCCGGGTGTTTGATAATAATTTCGCGAATTCATGCTGCTGTTACTATGCCGGCGTACGGCGGTGTTCTGATTGACCGGGATGAGTATTCCGCATCCCCGGGTGAGCGGCATATGAAGAACACGATGAAAGAAAGTCCTGACATGGCACAGGCGCTCAAGGATTTCGAATCCTATATCGAGATCGAAAAAAACTTTTCCCGTCACACGAAACGCGGGTATCTGGCCGATCTGCATCAGTTTCAGGAGTTTCTTTCCGAGAAGGGCATCACAAGCGTCGGCGAGGTGGACCGGTCGATCATCAGGGCCTTTCTGGCATTGCTCTATCGCAGGGAGAACAAGAAAGTGACCGTGTCAAGAAAGATAGCGAGCCTGCGGGCGTTCTTCAAATATCTGCTGCGCGAGGGAAAGATATCATACAGTCCCGCCGAAATGGTGCAGGCGCCCAAGGCTGACCGGTACCTGCCCACGGTACTGTCCGTGGATGAAATATTTTCGGTCCTGGGGATCGCTTTTCCCGGTGACCTCTTCGGGTTGAGGGACCGGGCGATAATTGAACTCATGTATTCGTCAGGTGTCAGGGTCAGTGAATTGACGGGCCTCAACGACGGCGACGTGAACAGCCGGCAGCAGGTGATGAAGATCCGGGGAAAGGGAAAGAAGGAACGGATCGTACCTGTCGGGAATCATGCCCTGGCGGCGATCGACGCATATCAGGCGAAACGGAAAGAGCTCTTCGGGGCGACGGAAGAGGCCCCTCTTTTCGTGAACAGCCGGGGTGGACGCCTGTCGACTCGCAGCGTGAGGAGGATCATCGACAAGTATATCCTGCAGAGCGGTGTGAATCGGAAGATCTCCCCCCATGTGCTGCGGCATACCTTCGCCACGCACTTGCTCGATGCCGGTGCGGACATGCGGGTGATCCAGGAACTGCTCGGTCACGAAAGCCTCTCGACGACCCAGAAGTACACATCGCTGAGCGTAAGCCGTCTCATGGAGATATACGATAAAAGCCATCCACGGGCACAGAAAGGGTAGCAGGAACGATGCACATGAAGGGAACAACCATTCTGACCGTTAGAAGAAACGGAAAGGTCGCCGTTGCCGGAGACGGTCAGGTGACGCTTGATGTGACCATTCTCAAGCACACGGCCAGGAAGGTGCGTCGTCTCTATCACGACAGGGTGATCGTCGGGTTCGCCGGGGCTACGGCCGATGCCTTCACTCTTTTCGAGCGCTTTGATCAGAAACTCGAGCAGTATAACGGCAATCTCCTGCGTTCGGCGGTGGAACTGGCGAAGGACTGGCGGACAGACCGGGTCCTTCGACATCTGGAGGCCCTTATGATCGCGGTCAGTTCCGAAAAATCCCTGATCATTTCGGGTAACGGCGATGTGGTCGAGTCGGACGACGACGTCATGGCCATCGGTTCCGGCGGCCCCTATGCACTCGCGGCGGCGCGGGGACTCATGCGGTTCACGGACATGACGGCTTCGGATATCGCACGGGAAGCAATGGGCATTGCGGCGGAGATATGCATATACACCAATGATTCCGTGACCATTGAAGAACTTTCGGAGGACGAGGAGGAAAGCGGGGAAAACAAGACGCCTCGAAGCAGAAAGTCATAATCGAACGGGTTTTTTCGTGCGGCCATCAACGGGGATATCACGTCGTTGGTGGCTTATTGCGTATGGCCTGTGAAAAAAAACAACAGAGGAACGCATGACATCAAGAAATTTGACACCGAGAGAGATCGTATCGGAGCTTGATAAATTCATCATCGGACAGGGAGACGCCAAGAGGGCGGTTGCCATAGCGCTCCGGAACCGGTGGCGCCGGCAGCAGGTTCCCGAGGAGCTTCGGGAGGAGATAGCGCCGAAGAACATCATCATGATCGGTCCGACGGGGGTCGGGAAAACGGAGATCGCGCGAAGACTGGCGAAACTGGACAATTCACCGTTCCTGAAGGTGGAAGCATCGAAGTTCACGGAAGTCGGCTATGTGGGTCGTGACGTGGAATCCATGATCCGGGACCTGGTCGAGATCGCCATTAATATGATGAAGTCGGAAGAACAGGAAAGCGTTGCCATCAAGGCGGCCGAAATAGCCGAGGAACGGATACTGGATATTCTGCTTCCCCCGCGGCGGATCGAGGCGCCGCAGCCGCCGGGCGCTCCGGAACCGGCGGAGGAAGCCCCCGCCGGCCGCGAGGCGACCCGGGATAAACTGCGGAGGCTGCTTCGCGACGGCAGGCTCGACGACCGCATCGTGGACGTAGAGGTCCTCGAAAGTCCCAGCGGTCCCATGATAGAGATATTTTCCTCCTCGGGCGTGGAGGATATGGGTGTCAATCTGAAGGAAATGTTTGGAAACATCTTTCCGAAGAAGAAAAAAACACGGAAGGTCAAGGTTCCGGAAGCCATAGAGATCCTGACCGAGGAGGAGGCACAGAAACTGGTCGATATGGAAAAGGTCACCCGGACGGCCCTCGAACGGGTTGAACAATCGGGCATCATATTCCTTGATGAGATCGACAAGATCGTGGGAAGCGATTCGAGCCACGGTCCCGATGTATCCCGGGAAGGTGTCCAGAGGGACCTCCTCCCCATCGTCGAGGGGTCGACGGTGAGCACGAAACACGGAATGATCAAGACGGACCATATCCTTTTCATCGCGGCGGGCGCTTTCAGCGGCTCCCGGCCCTCGGACCTCGTTCCGGAACTTCAGGGGCGGTTTCCCATCCGGGTGGAACTGGACCCCCTCGGCAAGGATGATTTCATCAGGATCCTGACGGAGCCTCACAACGCCCTGGTGAAACAGTACCGTGAAATGATGGCAACGGAAGGAATCAATGTCATCTATGAGGATGATGCGATCGAATCGATCGCCGAAGTGGCCGCGATCGTGAACGATCGGACGGAAAACATCGGCGCCAGGAGACTGTACACGATCATGGAAACACTCTTTGAAGAGATATCCTTCAATGCGCCCGACATGTCGGAAAAACAGGTCGTGATCAACGCCGTGTATGTAAATGAAAAACTGTCCGATATCGTTGAGGATGAGGATTTGAGCCGTTACATCCTCTGATCGATCGGATACCGGTGGGATCGATACGGAAGAGAGGAACATGATGGAGCAGGAAACGTTAGAAAGCACCATGCACAAGGCCGACGTCCTTCTCGAGTCTCTGCCCTATATCAGGCGTTTTTACAACAAGACCATCGTCATCAAGTACGGCGGACACGCCATGGCCGACGAAGACCTGAAGACCATGTTCGCCCGGGATGTGGTCATGATGAAATATGTGGGTATCAACCCGGTCATCGTTCACGGCGGCGGACCGCAGATCGGCAGTGTATTGAAAAAGCTGGGTAAGGAATCGAAGTTTGTTCAGGGTATGCGGGTGACCGACAAGGAAACCATGGATATCGTCGAGATGGTCCTGGTGGGGAAGGTGAACAAGGAGATCGTCGGGCTCATTAACCATCACGGCGGCCGGGCCGTTGGTCTGAGCGGCAAGGACGGAAGCCTCATCCGCGCGGAGAAATACCTGCTCACGGAAGAAAAGAAGAAAGACACACCGTCGGAGATCATCGATATCGGTCTGGTGGGGCGTGTTACGGAGATCGACGCCAATCTCATCAAGTCACTCGTTCAGGACGGGTTCATACCCGTCATTGCCCCGACCGGCGTCGGTGAGGCTGGCGAGACATACAATATCAATGCCGATATCGTGGCCGGGGAAGTGGCGGCCGCGGTGAATGCTGAAAAACTGGTTCTTCTGACCGATGTGCCCGGTGTCCTTGACGGGGACGGTTCCCTCATTCACTCGATCAGCGACACCCGGGCGAACGACCTTATCGGGTCGGGTGTCATCGAAGGGGGCATGTTCCCAAAGGTGAAATGCTGCCTCAAGGCGTTGAGGGGGGGTGTTCGAAAGGCCCACATCATCGACGGGCGATTGAAGCACTCCATTCTGCTCGAGATATTTACCGATCAGGGGATCGGTACGGAGGTCGTGTCGGACCGGACACCATGAGCAGGCTGACGGACAGGGAGACGATCGTGACTATGCAAGATGACCCCATCACACAGGCCGACACCTACATTATGAACACTTACGGGCGCCTTCCGGTCGTCCTCGTCCGCGGCAGGGGGAGCCGTGTCTGGGACTCGGAGGGACGGGAATATCTCGACTTCCTGGCGGGGATCGCCGTCTGCAGTCTCGGACACTGTCACCCCCGGGTGACCGAGGCTGTCAAACGCCAGGCAGACGTCCTCTGGCATGTGTCGAACATATATTATATCGAACCTCAGGCGCGGTTGGCCCGGCTTCTGGTCGAACATTCCTTTGCCGACAGGGCCTTTTTCTGTAACAGCGGGGCCGAGGCGAACGAAGCTGCCATCAAGCTGGCGCGAAAGTACGGCAATGAACGGGGACGGGGAGGACGGTTCGAGATCATAACCATGAAAAACTCGTTTCACGGGCGAACGCTTGCAACCGTGACGGCCACGGGCCAGGAAAAATTTCACCGCGGGTTCGATCCTCTGCCCGTCGGGTTTCGCTACGCGGCGTACGACGATATAAGTGCACTGGAACATGCCCTTACCGACAAGACCTGTGCCGTCCTGGTCGAACCCATCCAGGGAGAAGGGGGCGTGAGGGTGCCCTCCGAGGGGTACCTTGGGGACCTCCGGAAATTCTGTGATGAACATGAGCTCCTGTTGATATTAGATGAGGTCCAGACCGGCATGGGGAGGACGGGCAGTCTCTTCGCCTATGAGCAGAGCGGCATTGAGCCCGATATCATGACCCTGGCGAAGGCGCTGGGAAACGGATTTCCCCTGGGGGCGATGCTTGCCCGTGAGAACGTGGCATCCTGTTTCGAGCCGGGAAACCATGCCACCACGTTCGGCGGGAACCCGCTGGCCATGGCGGCGGGGATCGCTGTGATGGAAACATTACTCGACGAGAACATACCGGCACAATGCCGGGAAATGGGTGACTACTTCCGCGGTGAACTTGAAAAGCTGAAGAACAGAAGGTCCGTTATCCGCGATGTGCGGGGCCGGGGACTCATGGTCGGTGTTGAACTGGCCGTAGAAGGGGGGGGCATGGTCAGGGCCTGCCTTGAACGCGGGGTTCTGATCAATTGTACCTGCGGGAACGTCCTGAGGCTCGTTCCGCCCCTGATCGTTTCCGGTGATGATATAGACAGGGTTGTCAATGTTCTTGATGAGGTGATGATGGATTATGAATAAGGATTTATTATCACTGGACAGGCTCAGCGCCGGTGACTTCGATGTCATCCTCGATCGCTCCCGGGTCCTGAAGAAAATATTGTATGAGGGGACGCCACGGGATTCGCTCGCGGGGAAAACCCTGGGGCTGCTTTTCGATAAGTCTTCGACGCGGACGAGGCTCTCCTTCGAGGCCGGTGTAAACCAGCTCGGCGGAACGTCGACGTTTCTCAGCCGGCGCGATATGCAGCTCGGCAGGGGCGAAACGGTGGCCGACACGGCACGGGTCATGTCGAGATACCTGGATGGTATCGTGATCAGGACCTACGAGCAGGACCTCGTGGAAGAGTTCGCCCGATGGGCTTCGATCCCGGTCATAAACGGCCTGACGGACCTGGTACATCCCTGCCAGATCCTGAGCGACCTGTTTACCATAGAAGAAAAGAAGGGGACCTGCCGGGGGATAACCGTCGCATACATCGGTGACGGAAACAACGTGGCGAATTCATGGATAAACGCCGCGGGCAAGCTTCCCTTCAGGCTGAACCTGGCCTGTCCCGATGGATATGACCCGGACGGGCCGCTCATGGAACGGGCCTTGAATGAGTCGCCCGAGGGGATCAGACTGTATCGATCACCCCGTGAAGCCGCCGCCGCCGCCGATGTCATCTATACCGACGTCTGGGCCAGCATGGGGCAGGAGGACGAGCGTGAACAGAGGATCGAACGGTTCAGGGAGTACCAGGTCAACCAGGCGCTTGTGGACTGTGCCGCCGATGACGTCATCGTGATGCACTGCCTTCCCGCGCACCGGGGCGAGGAAATAACCGACGAGGTAATGGAAGGACCGCATTCCGTGGTCTTTGACCAGGCTGAAAACCGCCTTCACGTGCAGAAGGCGATACTGGAGATATTAATGAGAGGAGAATAAACGGTGAAACAAGAGGTGAAAAAAGTCGTTCTTGCTTACTCCGGTGGGCTTGACACGTCGGTGATCGTGAGATGGCTCATCGATACCTACGGATGTGAGGTTATCTGCTTCGCGGCGGATGTGGGACAGAAAGAGGAGCTTGACGGTCTGGAGGAGAAAGCTCTCAATACGGGAGCAAGTAAAATATATATCGAAGACCTGCGCGAGGAATTTGTTCGGGATTTTGTCTTTCCCGCCCTGCGGGCGAACGCCGTCTATGAAGGGACCTATCTTTTGGGGACGTCACTGGCGCGGCCGCTGATCGCCAAACGACAGATAGAGATTGCACGAAAAGAAGGAGCCGACGCCGTCTGTCACGGGGCGACGGGAAAAGGGAACGACCAGGTGAGATTTGAAATGACCTACTATGCCCTGGAACCGAATATCCGGATCATTTCCCCCTGGAAGCTCGATGAATGGACACTGCGTTCACGGGAAGCCATGATCGACTACGCGGAAAAACATGACATACCGGTCAGCATCACGAAAAAGAGGCCCTACAGCGAGGACCGCAACCTTCTTCACATTTCCCACGAAGGAGGCATGCTCGAGGACCCGTGGGTCGAGCCCGATGAGGACGTGTTCGTCCTCTCAGTGTCGCCGGAAGAGGCGCCCGATGGGGCGACCTACGTTGAGATCGATTTCGAAAAGGGTAACCCTGTAGCCGTCGACGGCAGGAAGATGGGCCCCGCCGAGCTCCTCGATCATCTGAACGGTGTGGCGGGAAAGAACGGCGTGGGCAGGGTGGACATGATAGAGAACCGGTTCGTGGGAATGAAATCGCGGGGAGTGTACGAGACGCCGGGCGGAACCGTTCTCTGGGCGGCGCACAGGGCGTTGGAATCGATCACCATGGACCGGGAGGTCATGTTCCTGAGGGATTCGCTGATACCGAAATACGCCCAGCTCGCGTACAATGGTTTCTGGTACGCCCCCGAGATGGAAGTCCTCCAGGCGTTCATGGACGAAACGCAGAAGGATGTGACGGGAACGGCCCGTATCAAGCTTTACAAGGGCAATTGTATCGTGGCCGGCAGAAAATCGCCCCATTCCCTCTACAGCGAGGACTTTGCCACCTTTGACAGGGATGCGGTGTATGATCAGAAGGATGCCACGGGATTCATAAAGCTCAACGCCCTGAGAATGAGGATCCGGGCAATGCTGAACCTGTGACGCACGGCGCGGAACGCATCGGGAAACATTCCGGGACCGGATGAACAGGACCGGCGGAAGACGGCCGGGAAAAGGCGGGACACTCCTATGAGTAAAAGCAAAAAGCCCTGGGGAGGGCGGTTTCGGGAATCCACCGATCAGCAGGTGGAGGAATTCACCGCCTCCATCCACTTCGACAAGCGGCTCTTCCGTTACGACATCGAAGGAAGCATCGCCCATTGCAGGATGCTGGCGCGCAAAAGGATCGTCACGGCCGCGGAGTCGAAAAAGATCATAGCCGGCCTCAGGGAGATCGGCCGCGACATGGAAGAGGGAACCTTTTCCTTTCAGGCCGATTGTGAAGATATCCATATGGCCGTGGAGAAGGCCCTGATCAAGCGTGTCGGCGAGGCGGGCGGAAAACTGCACACGGGGCGCAGCCGGAACGATCAGGTGTCGCTGGATGTGCGGCTTTATCTGCGGAGTGAGGTGCGTGGGATACGGAAGATGCTGGGCGCGTTCATGGGGACGCTCACCGCCGCGGCCCGGCGGGAGCTGGACACGATCCTCCCGGGGTACACCCACCTCCAGCGGGCGCAACCGGTCCTGCTGGCCCATTATCTTCTTGCCTTCCGGGAGATGTTGCGGCGCGATAGCGAGCGGCTCGAGGAATGCCTGGCGAGGATCAATGTCATGCCTCTCGGTTCGGCGGCCCTCGCCGGTACGGGGATCCCCGTCGACCGGGAATACGTGGCACGGCTCCTGAAATTCCCCGGGATCTCCCGGAACAGTATGGACGCCGTTTCGGACCGTGATTTCATTGCCGAGTTCATCTTTGATGCGGCGCTGCTCATGATGCACCTGAGCCGCTTCTGCGAAGACCTGATCATCTGGTCGAGCGACGAGTTCGGTTTCGCGGAGATTTCCGATGCCTTTACGACAGGGAGCAGCATCATGCCGCAGAAAAAGAACCCTGATGTGGCGGAACTCATCAGGGGCAAGACGGGACGGATCTACGGTAACCTCGTCACCCTGCTGACGGTGCTCAAGGCATTGCCGATGACCTACAACCGGGACCTTCAGGAGGACAAGGAACCGCTCTTCGATACGGTCGATACCGTGAAGGCCTCGCTGTCGGTTCTCGACGCCATGGTGAAGAAGGTACGGTGGAACCGGAAACGGATGCGCGAGGCGGCGACGGAAGGGTACGCGACGGCCACGGACCTCGCGGAATGCCTCGTGAAAAAAGGCGTTCCCTTCAGGGAAGCCCACGGCATCGTGGGACGCCTGGTCGCGTATGCGATCGAAAAGGGAGTGCTTCTGGGTGACCTCGACCTGGACGAGATGCGACGTTTTTACCCGGCTGCGGATGAAGGGATATACCGGTGCCTTGACGTGGAACATTCCCTGCGGGCGCGGGCCGGTGTCGGGGGAACGTCAAGACAGTCCGTCCTGGCGAGGCTGAAAGAGATAGATGATGAAAAAGCGTCATAGAGCGGCCCTTCGGATCGCGCTTGCGCTTGCCCTGAGCGCGGTTCTCTTCATGTGTCCGGGATGCGGGAAGAAGGCGGATCCGATCTGCGCCGGGGCGGGGCATCGATTCCAGGCGGACACGGTGAAGACCTTTACCGCGGGAGAAAGCGCCGTACCCTGCCGGCCTGTTCAGGAGACCCTCTCACCCAATGAGTCCCGGGATCGCGAAGGATAGGTGACAATGGATTACTTCCATTATCGTGACAATCAGCTCTGGTGCGAGGATGTCCCGCTGAGTTCCGTGGCGGACGCGGTGGGAACGCCTCTGTATGTGTACAGCCATCGGACCCTGAAGCGGCATTACAACGTGTTTGACTCGGCCTTTTCCGATATTCCCCATATCGTCTGTTTTTCAGCGAAGGCCAATTCCAACATCGCTATCATGCGCATATTCGTCAGGGAGGGAAGCGGCGTCGATATCGTTTCGGGAGGAGAACTGTACCGGGCGCTTCACGCCGGCGCGGACCCGGGAAAGATCGTTTACTCCGGCGTGGGAAAACGAAATGACGAGATCGAATATGCCATCGAAAACGATATCCTCATGTTCAACGTCGAATCTCCCCAGGAGCTGAGGGTCATCAACGCCTGTGCCATGCGACTTGGCAGGCGTGCGCGGATATCGCTGCGGGTCAATCCCGATGTGGACCCGCTGACCCACCCCCATATCTCCACGGGGATGAAGGAGAACAAATTCGGCATAGACATCCAGAAATCTCTTGAGGAATACCGGGAGGCCCGGAAACTGAGCAATATCGACATCGTGGGGGTCGACTGCCACATCGGGTCGCAGATAACCGAAATATCTCCCTTCGTGGATGCCCTTCAGCGGCTCAGGAAATTGATCATCCTGCTCCGGGAGGAGGGTATCGCGATCTCATACCTTGACCTCGGCGGCGGGCTCGGCATCCCCTATAATCAGGAAAAGCCGCCCCATCCCGTTGAATATGCCCGGGTCATAATGGAACAATCCCGGGATATGGACTGCACCTTCATTTTCGAGCCGGGAAGGGTGATCGTGGGGAACGCGGGTCTGTTGATGACCCGGGTCCTCTTTACGAAGACGGGCGGTAACAAGAACTTCGTCATCGTCGACGCGGGCATGAACGACCTGATCAGGCCGAGCCTGTACCAGTCATATCATCAGATAAAACCCGTCATTGAAGGGGAGAAGAGCACCATCGTCGCCGACGTGGTCGGGCCGATCTGTGAATCCGGCGACTTTCTGGCGAAGGGGAGGGAAATCCCCCGATGTGAACGGGGAGACCTTCTGGCCGTGATGAGCGCCGGTGCCTACGGGTTCACCATGTCTTCCAATTACAATTCGCGGCCGCGGGTCGCGGAGGTCCTCGTCAGCGGTGACCGCTTTGATGTGATCAAAAAACGGGAAGATTATGAAGATTTGATCAGGGGCGAGGAAATGCCTGACTATTTGGCGATATCATGATAGAGAGAAAAGGAAACAAACCCATGAGGAGGAAGTACCATGATCAGGGGATCAATAACGGCGCTGGTGACGCCCTTTAGGAACGGGGCTGTCGACGAGGAGAAATACCGGGAGCTGATAGAATTTCAACTCGCGAACGGGACCGATGGGATCGTTCCCTGCGGAACGACGGGAGAATCAGCGACCCTTTCGCACGAGGAGCATGACAGGGTCATAGAGATCGCCGTAGAAACCGTCAACAAGCGGGTTCCCGTCATTGCCGGAACGGGGTCGAACAGCACGCGTGAGGCTATCCGGTTGACGAGGCATGCCAATGAGGTCGGAGCCGACGCGGCCCTGATGGTGACGCCCTATTACAACAGGCCGACCCAGGAAGGGCTGTACCGGCATTTCAAGGAAGTGGCCGATGAAGTCCCCATCCCCATAATCCTCTATAACGTTCCGAGCAGAACCGGGGTCAACCTGCTGCCCGAAACGGACGCTCGTCTCTCTCGGGTCAGCAATATCGTTGGAGTGAAAGAGGCGTCGGGTGATCTGAAACAGATCAGCAAGGTCGTTGAACTGTGCGGGGATGATTTTACCGTGCTCTCCGGGGATGATTTTACGGTGCTGCCGATCCTCGCCGTGGGAGGCAAAGGGGTGATCTCCGTTGTTTCCAACGTTATCCCCGCTGACATGGCGGTCATGTGCGACGCCTTTGAAGCGGGTGATCTCGCAAAGGCCCGTGAACTGCATCACGCGATGCGGCCCGTCATGGATGCCTGTTTTTTCGAGACGAACCCTATTCCGGTGAAAGCGGCACTGTCGCTCATGGGCAAGATAGAATACGAACTCAGGTCTCCCCTCTGCCCGATGGCCGAAGGGAACTTTGAAAAACTGAAAAAGGTCCTGCAGGAGTACGGGCTCCTGTAACAGGGACGGACGTTTCTTCACCCCTGTCGGACAGGGAGGATAACTTCTATGGTAAAGGCGATCGTGATGGGAGGGGCCGGGAAAATGGGGGGCAGGATCATGTCGCTCATGTCGGCCACCGATGGCATCGAACTGGCGGCGGCTGTTGAGAAAAAAGGACACGGTCTTGTCGGAACGGATGTGGGGGAGCTCCACGGCCTTGGTAAAACGGGCGTCATACTTGAAGATGGTCTGTCATCCTGCATTGAAAAAGGCGATGTCGTCATCGATTTTACCCATCGTGACGCGACGCTCGACAATCTGAGGATAGCTGCTGATCACGGGCGGGCCATCGTCATCGGCACCACGGGAATCACCGCCGATGACATGAAGGAGATACGGGCCATCGCTCCCCGGACCCGCTGTGTCCTCGCCCCGAACATGAGCGTCGGTGTCAATGTCCTGTTCCAGGTCCTTGAAGAGGTAACCCCCATTCTGGGTGATGATTATGATGTGGAGATCGTGGAGGCACATCATAACCAGAAGAAGGATGCGCCGAGCGGTACGGCGGTGAAAATGGCCCAGATCATAGCCGGGGGGTTGGAACGGGACCTCGATGAAGTCGGCATTTACGGAAGAAAGGGCATGATCGGCGCCCGTCCGAAACAGGAGATCGGTATTCAGACGGTCCGGGCCGGTGATATCGTGGGAGAGCACACGGTCATTTTCGGCGGCATGGGAGAACGTCTCGAATTCATTCACCGGGCGCACAGCCGGGACAACTTCGCCCGCGGTGCCCTCCGTGCGGCACTGTGGATCGTCGGACAGGGAAAAGGGCTCTACGACATGCTGGATGTCCTGGGGTTGCGCAGCCGGTAGTGCCCTCACCCCCGATGGGGGAAACAAACTCGACGAAGACAAAACAGGTTTCTTTGAAAACGGTGGACCAGGGAATAGTCTGTTATATCGGAGTCGGTTCGAATCTCGGCGAACCGGACGTCAACTGTCTCGAGGCGACGGCTCGCATGGAGGCATCGAAAGGGATCGATGTTCTGAGAAGATCGTCCCTGTACCGGACCGAACCGGTCGGTGATACCGGCGGGGACTGGTTCGTAAATGCCGTTGTCGAGGTCAGGGCGGTCGCTCAGCCGAAGGAGCTTCTGGAAATTCTTCAAGGGATCGAACATGCCATGGGCAGGGTTCGTGACCGGCGGTGGGGACCCCGTGTCATCGATCTTGATATTCTTTTTTACGGTCAGAATATCCTTACCGAGGAGGCATTGACCATACCCCATCCCGAATTGCACCGAAGGGCCTTTGTGCTCGTACCGCTGATCGAGATAGCGCCCTATGTGATACATCCCGTTTTCGGGGTATCCGTCAAAGGGCTGCTCTCGAGGCTTTCCTCGACGGAAGCGGTTGAAGTTCTTTCGCTGTAAGTTCGGTGCCGGACGTCCGGGCATTACGGGAACCTGTGGATGTGATGGTGTAGGATCCATGATCTTTCGTTTACTGCTTGCAATCATTATTGTTTATCTGATATACCGTCTCGCAAGGTCACTGGTGCCGGCCGGGGGTACGCGGGGTCGGCGTGAGAGAAAGATCGCGCCCGCCGGGCCGGGTGAGGAACTTGTTCAGGACCCGTACTGCGGCACCTATGTGCCGATCAGTGATGCCTATCGGGTCAGTGACGGGGGGAAAACCCTTTTTTTCTGCAGCGAGGAATGCTGGCGGAAATACCATGATGCACAAAAGGGCGGACAGGAAGGATAGAACACTGCGGTGAGGGACAGTAAATGAAGTTTTTTCTTGATACGGGGAATATCGATGAGATCAGGGAAGGGATTGAGCTTGGAATGGTCGACGGCGTGACGACGAACCCTACCCTGGTAGCGAAGGAGAACAAGGATTTCGATACGGTCGTCGAGGAGATCCTGAAAATAGTGAAAGGCCCCGTGAGCCTGGAAGTTGTGAGCGAAGATGCGGCGGGAATGGTGGAGGAGGGCAGGAAACTTGCCGGCCGTGCCGAAAACGTGGCGGTGAAGGTCCCGCTGACGACGGAGGGGCTGAAGGCGACCAAGGTCCTCTCCGAAACGGGCATCGCCGTCAATCAGACCCTGGTCTTTTCACCCCTGCAGGCCCTGCTCGCGGCAAAGGCGGGGGCGTCATATGTGAGTCCCTTCATCGGGAGACTTGATGACATATCCCAGCGGGGAATGGAACTGGTGGAGCAGATCATCACCATTTTCGACAACTACGGATACGATAGCGAAGTGATCGTGGCGAGCGTCAGGAATCCCGTTCATGTCCTGGATGCGGCCCTGATCGGAGCCGATATCGTCACCATGCCCTTCAAGGTAATGACGCAACTTGCCAGACATCCCTTGACGGATATAGGGATCGAGCGGTTTCTCGCTGACTGGCGGAAGGTGCCGAAAAAATAGCATGATGGATTTTGTTAAGAATTACTTTGATAAACTTCCCATATCGCGGCGCAACAGGGAGATCGTGAATCTGCCGAACTGCATCTCACTGCTGCGGATCGGCGTCATTCCGATCCTCTTCCTCCTGCTTCTGTCGCCGGGAAGGATACTCAGCCTCATCATTGCCTTCTTTTTTATCGTGGCCGCCCTGACGGATCTGGTGGACGGCTATATCGCGCGGAAATATGACATGGTCACCACCCTGGGCAAATTCCTCGATCCCGTGGCGGACAAGCTGATAGTCAGCGCCGCCATGATCCTGATGATCCCCATCGGCCGGATCCCCGTATGGATGGTAGTCGTTATCGTTATGCGGGACCTGATGGTCGACGGGCTCAGAAGCGTCGCGTCGGCCGAGGGTATCGTGATCCCCGCCGGAGCCCTTGGCAAACAGAAAACGATCTGTATCGACATCGCGATATCGGCCCTTTTGATCCATTATCCCCTCTTCGGTCTCAACGCGCATGGCGTGGGGATCGCCCTCATGTATGTCGGCGTGGTCCTGGCCGTCTGGTCCGCCGTGAATTACTTCAGGGAGTTTCACCGGGAGACCTTTACGAATCGACAATAGACGGTCTTTCATGAAAAGTTTTTATTGACAATTGAAAGGTATTCTACTATTAACGAAACCCTCTGAGCGGGCGTAACTCAGCGGTAGAGTGCCACCTTGCCAAGGTGGACGTCGACGGTTCGAATCCGTTCGCCCGCTCCAATTTATTTATACGGGCGGCATAGCCAAGTGGCTAAGGCAGCGGTCTGCAAAACCGTTATTCACCGGTTCGAATCCGGTTGCCGCCTCCAGTGATATCAAGGACCTGCCTGTAACAAGGCAGGTCCTTCCTTTTTGTACACCGCTCAACCGTTACCAAGCATTCTGACGGCAAGGCAAAGCGATGGATCGGCAGTGTGAAGGTAACAACCTCTTCGGGTCCGAGATCAAAGAGAAACCTTGCTTCATCAACAAATATCTATTAGAAATAGTGTTTATCCGAGGTTTTACGGACCGGCAGGTGGGACTGTCGGAATCATTTGGAAAGGAATGTGGTGAGGGACAAATGGACTTAAAGGTACTCTTGATGGTGTTTGGAGCGATTTTTGTTGCCGAGCTTGGTGACAAAACGCAGCTTGCGACACTTCTCTTCGCCACCGACCGTGAGGTCAGCAAGCTCGTCGTTTTCATCGGTGCCTCCCTGGCGCTGATCATGACGTCGGCGATCGGTGTCCTGGCGGGAAGTCTTCTTTCCAACTATATAAACGAAAAGTACCTTGCCTATGCGGCGGGTATCGGATTTATCGTCATCGGTATCTGGACCATTGCCAGGGCATAGCGGATCATATGAAGGACTGTACGGTGCATATCAAGAAATCATCTGAGCGATCGTTTCCATCATCCTGTCAGATAAAGAGATTGCTTTTTCAGTGAGAAACCGATACATCTGTTACAATTGACAACAGATGATGATTGCTGTCACATGTTACGGAGGAGCCATGGGGTTACCGGGCAAAGAGCGCCAGAGAAAATACGTGGAGAAACGACGGGCGGAGGGGAAACGCTCGGTGACAATCCTTATATCACATGTGACAAAGGATATTCTCGATTCCGAGCGTGCCGTGTCGGGTGAGACCTTTTCATCGATCATTGAAAAGGCGCTTCTGGTGTATCGGGGACACCGGAAACCGGTCAAGGGGGAAAAAACCGGAAAGATACCAGCGGACAAGGGGGAAGAAAAGGCGGAGCGGCTCGGCGAGCAGGGTACCTTCGAATTTTGATCTTCACGCCGCGCCGTATGCTTTCCAGGGGGCCTGAGAGGCCGATGGTTTTTCGACCCCCATGAAACAATGGATTGAAAAGGGGCACCCGCCACAGGGCGGGCGCCCCTTTTTCATTTCAGATGGTAACGGCTCTGTCGGCTTCGGAATACGGAAGCCGCCGTACCGCTATTTTTCAATACCCTTTGCCATGACCTTTTTCAGCTCGCGCTTGAGCACCTTGCCGACACCGCTGGTGGGAAGCTCGTTCATGAACTCGATGACCTTCGGTACCTTGTAGGGGGCCATGTTTTCACGCATGAATGTCAGGAGTTTTGCCTTTTCCGCTTCATCGCGCGCCACACCGGGCTTGAGAACGATGGCCACTCCCACCCGCTCAGAACCCGGTCTTGCGGGATCGGGTATACCGACCGAGGCGGCCATGTCGACGTCAGGGTGTTTTGAAAGAACGTCATCGAGCTCGCGGGTGAATACCTTGAACCCGGAGACAATGACCATATCTTTCACCCGGTCGACGATGTAAAAGTATCCGTCCTCGTCCATCTTGGCCACGTCTCCCGTGAACATCCAGCCGTCCCTGACGGCGTTGGCGGTTTCCTCCGGTTTTCCGTGATAACCCGTCATGAGCTGTGGACCACGGACGGCGATCTCGCCGGGTTCCCCGAGTTTCGCCGGCTGCCCCGTTTCGGGATCGATGAGCTTGAATTCCGTGTCGGGCATGGGCATGCCGATGGATGCCGGTTTTTTTGTCCCGTAACGGGGATTGCAGCAACTTACCGGTGATGTTTCGGTCATGCCGTAGAGTTCAATGAAACGGTTCTTGCCGATGACGCTTTCGAGCTCACCGATATAGTCGGGCGGGAAGGGTGCCGCCGCGCTCAGGCACCATTTGACACCGCTGAGGTCCAGTTCCTTGAATGCCGGTCGTTTCATCAGTTCAAAGAACACGGTCGGCACGTTCACGATGATGGTCGGTTTGTTCGCCTTTATGGCCTTGATAATGAATTCAGAATCCCGGGGATTGGGAACACAGATCTGGGTGGCTCCGTAGGTCATGGAAAATCCACCCAGGGCGAGCCCGGCGATGTGAAAGAGCGGAAATGCGGACAGGGCGACCTCTTCCGGTACCATGTCGAGCCACTTCAAAACCTGGAGGCGATTGGACATGTAACCGCGATGGGTAAGAACGGCGCCCTTTGCGGGACCTGTCGTTCCACCGGTATACATCATGAATATGGTGTCATCAAAGGTTCGCTTGATATTGACGGGTTCCGTCGGCATTCCCCGAATGGCGTCCATGAAGCGGATAACGGTCTTTCCCGCGAGAGGGGTTACTTCCGCAGTCGGGATCTTTTTCAGGAGCTTGCCGAGGACACGTTTCACTCCGGGAAGAAAATCGGCGACCTCCGCGACGATGACCGTCGAGAATTTCGTTTTCCCGGCAACTTCGGCGATCTTTTCATACAGGAGATCGATGGTCATGATCACTTTCGCGCCGGAGTCGTTCAACTGGTGTTCCATCTCATATGGTGTAAGAAGCGGGCTCAGGCCGGTCGAGACGCATCCCGCCTTCTGTACCCCGACAATACCGATGTAGTGGGCCGGTATATTCGGCATGTGGAGCCCGACGACGTCATCGGGTTTGAGACCGATCTTGATCAGGTATTGGGCGAGCTGATTCGACAGCAGGTCGAGCTCCCGGTATGTGATATGTTTGCCCATGTAGATCAAGGCCGTCTTGTCAGGATATTTTGAGACGACGTCCTTGAATTGTTCCGCGAACGTCTTTTCCTCATAGGTCAGTGTGGGAGGGACATGTTTGTCGTAATGTTTCAACCATGGTTTTTCCGCATAGATATCGCTCATACCTCAACCCCCTTTTGTGAAATTTCACGTGGCCATGCGATCACACCGCACATGGCGATTCACCACTCTCTTTTTTCATGGCGATGCGCTTTCCTTCCGTGCATCGCGGCATGAAAATCACAAAGAAACCTTCTATTCAAAGGGCTGCCGCCGGCCGTGTTGTGTGACGCCCTCGGACGTCGGGCCCGTTACAGGAATGGTAGTCGTGAGATGATGCTTCTCTTTCAAGAAACCCTGTTTATACAAAAAAACCAGAGCGTGCCGATAGAGATGTCGCTGACCTCTTGAACACGAGCCGGGTTCCCGCGTGAAGAGGAGTGCGAATACGATGTTGTGTACGAGATGTCTACTCATACTATATTCCGGCGATAAAATGCCAGTAATTTGTTTCAGGTGCTCAGCACGTCCGCATGCCGCGCAGGGGAAAAAAAAGGGGTGAGGCCGCCGGCCTCACCCCTGTGATACCCATATTTTCCTTTATCCTTTGATCTTTGCCTGTACCGCGGCGATCTGTTCTTCCGCTTCTTCGGTGATTCGTTTTACCAACTCTCCCACACTGGGAATATCGTGGATCAGGCCGATGGACTGTCCCACCATCATGGGGGCGTAATCGACATCACCCGATTCCCAGGCCTTTACAATGCGATCCCCCGTTATCAGAGGAAGGATGGCCTCGAGGCCGCCGCCCTGGGCCTCCACTTCGAGGATGTTTTCCACGTTAATGTTCCGGAGCGCCCGTGCCTGCAGGTGGATGGTCTTGCAGATGAGAGTGGTTTCGAACTCCTGCCTCCTGATGAGTTCCTGCTTGATGTTGTCATGGACGTTGCATTCCTTCGTCGCCATGAACCGGCTTCCCATCATGACCCCGTCGGCACCGAGCATCAACGCCGCCGCCAGGTTTTTCCCGTTGGCTATACCGCCCACGGTGACAACGGGTAGGTTCGTTTCCTCCTTGATCCTCGGCGTGAGCACCATGGAGGTGACGTCGTCATTCAGCGGATGCCCGCCTTCTTCGATGCCGGCGGCGTAGACGCCGTCATACCCTGCCTTCATGGCGTGGACGGCATGTCGAACGGAACCGACCTTATGGAACATCCGGACACCCGCCTTTTTGAGCATTTCCACATATTCGGGACCGCAGGCCTTGTCCGCGGGGGCGCCCGAAAACTCGATCCCCGCCACCTTCTCTTCAGCACAGACGCGGACGTACATCTTGTAATGTTCACCGGTGATGCGCACTGAGGGAAGGATGGTCACCCCGACCATGAAGGGGTTGTCCGTGAGGCTCCTCGTCTCCCTGATGGCGGCCCTGAAATCTTCTTCAGTCTCATAGTTCGCGGCCGTCAGGTTGCCCATGGCCCCCGCGTTCGAAATTGCTGCGCAAAATGGTGGTTTGCAGAGCCACATCATGGCGCCGCAGATGATCGGGTACGTGATGCCGAACATTTCAGTGATGGCGGTCTTCATAGCAGTTCTCTCCTTTTCTTTTCTGCACATAATGAAAAGGGGCTGAAAGTCCTCTGGAAGACTCACAACCCCTGAAGTTTCATGGTGGGCCCTGTCGGGTTCGAACCGACGACCTACTGATTAAGAGTCAGTTGCTGCTACCAGCTGAGCTAAGGGCCCACATTGGTATTTATCCCAGCAATGCGGGTTCATGTCTGGTGCGCCCGGTAGGATTCGAACCTACGACCAACAGATTCGAAGTCTGCCACTCTATCCAGCTGAGCTACGGGCGCCGCTGTTCACAGCTCGTTAGACAGTAGAAGCGTGAGAACCATTACCGAACAACGTTATCAAAACCGGTAAAAACAGTTTCAAAGAGGTATGCGCGTCAGCAATCAGGTTCCCCTATTTAGACTGTTGGGTTTCTTTCGTCAAGAATTATTTTGACCGTTCCGGGGGTGCCTGAAGATGACATGCCGAATGATGTCCGCCGCCTCTGTCCGTGAGGACCGGTTCGACCTGCCGGCAGATATCCATTCTATAGGGACATCGCGGGTGAAACAGACATCCCTTCGGCAGATCGATGGGACTGGGAATATCTCCCGTGAGGCAAACCGGTTTCTTTTTGCGCGCCGGGTCGGGCACCGGCACCGCTGAAAGGAGGGTTTCCGTGTATGGATGGCGGGGTGACGCATACACCTGCTCGGCCGCGCCGAGTTCAACGATCATGCCGAGGTACATGACGGCGATCCGGTCGCTCATGTGACCGACGACACCCAGGTCGTGACTGATGAAAAGATAGGTGAGCTCAAAGCTGTCCTGGAGGTCTTTCAGCAGATTGAGGATCTGTGCCTGTATCGACACATCGAGGGCGGAAACGGGCTCGTCGGCGATGATGATATCGGGATCCAGTGCAAGGGCCCGGGCGATCCCGATCCGCTGGCGCTGTCCGCCGCTGAACTCATGGGGGTAACGTCCCATCTGTTCCCGCGAGAGTCCCACCACTTCCAGGAGGCGGGCCACGCGCGCTTCCCGTTCTTTCCCCCGGGCGAGGTCATGTATGAAGAGCGGTTCTCCCACGATGTCGGCGGCGCACATGCGGGGATTGAGCGAGGAAAAGGGGTCCTGGAATATGATCTGGACCGCTTTGCGGTATTCTTTTAACCGGGCCTTCCCGAAACGGAGGATGTCTTCTCCCCTGAATCGGGCGGACCCGCCGGTCGGTTCTTCGAGCCGGGCGAGGATCCTGCCCAGGGTCGTTTTCCCGCACCCCGATTCGCCGACCAGGCCGAGGGTCTCACCGCGGAAGATCTGAAGGTTTACGCCGTTGAGCGCCTTGACGCTCCGGCTCTCACCCGAGAGAAATCCGCCCGTGACGGGGAAGTATTTCTTCACATCTCTGATGTCCAGCAGCGGTTCCACAATAATCTCCCGGTACTGATATAACCGGAGCGACATGACCCCGGCCGTTCATTTCCGGCGGTCACCCGCCGCGGTCTTTCCTCTTACCGGTATTTCCAGCACCGGACCCGGTGATGTGCTCCTTCTTCCGTGAGGTCCGGTTCTTCTTGCCTGCATATGTCCATCACCGAGGGACAGCGGTCCTGGAAACTGCATCCCCGGGGAAGATGATACAGGCTGGGGACCGTACCCGGTATGGTGTGGAGTCGCGCTTCCCGGCGGGATTTCTTTCCGGGATCCGGTGTGGATGCGATAAGGCCTTCTGTGTAGGGATGCAGGGGTGCGTTGAAGAGCTGGTCAACGGCACAGTATTCCACGACCTTCCCCGTGTACATGACCGCCGCGAACTGCGCCGCCTCGGCGATAACTCCCAGGTCATGGGTTATGAGGATGACCGACGCTCCCCGTTCGCTTTTGATCCGGTTGATGAGTTCCAGGATCTGCGCCTGAATGGTCACGTCCAGGGCCGTTGTGGGCTCATCGGCAAGCATGAGCCGGGGATTGCAGGAGAGGGCCATGGCGATCATCACCCGCTGCCGCATTCCGCCGCTCATCTGGTGAGGATAGCTCCTCAGGCGATCCCCGGCCGAGGGCATGCCCACGAGTTCCAGCATTTCCCGGGCCCGTTCGAGGGCGTCCCTGCGGGAAAGTCCCTGATGGAGCCGGATGGCCTCGGTCATCTGGTCGCCGATCCTGATGACGGGGTTCAGTGAGTTCATGGGTTCCTGAAAGATCATCGAGATCTCTCCGCCCCGGATCGCTCTCATTTTGTCTTCGCTGAGACGCAGAAGGTCCGTTCCGTTCAGAAGAACGGAGCCGGAGACGATCCTTCCCGGCGGTGACGGTACCAGGCGCATGATGGACAGGGCCAGGACCGTCTTCCCGCATCCTGATTCGCCGACGATCCCGAGCGTTTCTGCGCCGTCGAGCGACAGGGTGACGCCGTCGACCGCCCTGACCGTCCCGTAGCGTGTTTCGAAGAACGTCTGCAGCTGTGATATCTCAAGAACGGGATTCATTGCTCTTCCGGGTGTGATCGATCAGAAATTGTGTGATCAGGCGCACCCCCACGCCGGATGCACCCTTGGGAGTATAGGTCCTGTCCTTTTTCAGAAAAGCCGGTCCGGCGATATCCAGGTGGACCCATGGCCGGTCTTCGACGAAGGAACTCAGGAAGAGAGCGGCCGATATGGCCCCCGCCTCTCTCCCGCCCGAATTTTTCAGGTCGGCCACGTCGCTTTTTATGAGTTCCCGGTACTCTTCCCGCAGGGGGAGCTCCCAGACCGCCTCTCCTGTTCTGTCGGCGGCCCCCCTGATCAGCTGTTTCAGGGATTCATCGTTTCCGAGCATGCCCGTCACGTCCCGTCCCAGGGCAACGACGCAGGCTCCCGTAAGGGTGGCCATATCTATGACAGCCACGGGATCGTAACGGAGCGAGTAGGTGAGGGCGTCGGCGAGGATCAGCCGTCCCTCGGCGTCGGTGTTCTTTATTTCAATCGTTTTCCCCGAAAGGGACCTCAGGATATCACCCGGCCTGTAAGCCCTGCCGTCGGGCAGGTTTTCCGCGGCGGGGACGATGCCGACGATATTGGCGGGGAGTTTCAGGTCCGCCGCCGCCTGGATGATGCCGATCACGGCGGCGCCTCCCGCCATGTCATCCTTCATCTCATCCATGTCGGCCGGCGGTTTTATGTCGATACCGCCGCTGTCGAAGGTTATTCCCTTGCCGACGAGAACGATCGGCCGGTCCTTCTGCTTTCCGCCGCGGTATTCCATGACGATCAGTCGCGGCGCGTTGGTGCTTCCCCCGGCGACGCCGAGAAGGGCGTGCATGCCGAGCCGTTTCATCCGTTTCTCATCCAGCACGGTAAGCTTGATCGCCCTGTGCCGCGCCACCCCTTCCGCCGCCGCCGCAAGTGCCTGCGGTGTCAGTTCGTTCCCGGGGGCTGAAACGAGATCGCGTACCAGCAGAACGGCCCGGGATATGATCTCGGCCCTTCCGATGGAATCCCGGATATCCTTGAGCGATCGGCTTTTGTCATCAACGATGACGAGGCGCTCGATGTCGGTCCGTTCCTTGTCGTTCTGCGTCTTGTGAGCGGTGTACCGGTAGAGGCCCAGAAGCGTTCCCTCGATGGCTGATTCCGCGAGCTCCGCCGGTGAAAGGGCCGATGTGCCGAGATCAAGGGACGCGGCGAACTCCCGGATCCGGAACCCCCGAACGGCCCGTGCCGCCCCGGCGAAGACGGCGCGAAGACGGTCGCGGGTAAAGTCTTCTTTTTTGCCCATGCCGACGAGAAGGACCCGTGGCGCGGGGATCATGGTTTCCGTGAAGAGCAGCAGGGTCTCGTTCAGCGTGCCCTTGAAATCGCCCCTGTCCAGGACCCGCTTCACCATGCCCCGGCACTCGCTGTCGATCACCGCCGCGGCACCCTCCGGGCCGGCAGCATCTTCAAAAAGGAATGCCAGGACCACGGGGCAATCGATCTGGCTGAGCGGTGTTTTTTTTATTACAATGTTCATCGGCGGCCTCCACTGCCTGTTTATCGAGGACGAAACATACCACAGGACCGGTAAAAGTCAATTGCCGGGAAACAGGTTCGGCCGGAACGACTCCGGTTTCTGTGCGGGATCGGTATGAGGCGACCTGTCCGGGGAGCGGAGGGCGTCGAGCCCCTTTTTGATATCGCGGGCCAGATCACTTTCCGGAGGGGCATGTTTCAAGGCTTCCTCGAAATGAAAGACGGCGCTCTTGACCTTGTCCTGCTTTTTGAAATAGATGCCGAAATTGTAGTGGGACTCGGGCTGATCGTTCATCTTTCCGTAGACCATGGCGAGATTGTAGTAGATGTCGGTGTCGGCGGGCATCCTGTCACGATATTGCCGATACAGATCGAGGGCTTCCGGGTATTCTTCGAAAACCTCGCAGGTCCTTCCAAGATAGAAGAGGGTTTTCGGGTCCGTCGCGTTGAGCTGATGGGCGTGTTCCAGGAAGGTGCGTGCTTCCTGGATGTCTCCCTTGTTGAAATAACTGATCCCGCGGTCCCTGATGATATCGGGGTCATCCGGTGACCGTTCAAGTGCCCGCTTGAAATACTTCCCGGATTCTGCCGATCTTCCGAGCCTGTCCAGTATCACGGCCGATCCATAGAGCCCCTCAACGTCATCGGGATCGGTGTCCAGCCGGTTCTGGAAATACTTCAGTTGTGATTCCGGGTTGTCCTTTTCCAGCTCAAGGATCGTCTGGACCCGGTCGAACTCATTGAATATGCGCTCGCTTCCTCCCTGCCGGTAACGGGTCTGGAGCAACCCGTCGATATATCTGATCCGGTCACCCGTACCGGGGTGCGTGAGAAAATAGGATGGAACCGAGTTCGAGATGTATTCGTGCTGTCTCATGATCTTCAGAAAATCGAGCATTCCCTTTCCGTCATAGCCGGCGCTGACCAGATAGGACAGGCCCATCAGGTCCGCTTCCTCTTCATGCTCCCGGCTGTACTTGAGATTCAGGGTCGCCGCCGTGGCGAGTGAGAGGCTGGCGACCGCCGCCGTTCCCTCGCCGCCGCCGCCCAGAAAGGCGCCGGCCAGGATCGCGGCCAGCGCCGCGATATTGACCTTCCCCGATTTTTCTATGATCTGCGCGATATGACGCGCCCTGACGTGGGCTATCTCGTGCGCGAGAACACCGGCAAGCTCGTTCTCGTGCTCCGCCAGCGTTATGAGGCCGCTGTAAACATAGACATAGCCGCCCGGTGTGGCGAAGGCGTTGATTCCCGGATTATCAATAACGGTAAAGGTGAAATCAAAGGGGGAGGCACCCCCCTGGGAGAGAATGCGTTCACCCAGGTCCGTTATGTATTTCTGAACACGGCTGTCGGTGACGAGCATTCCCTTCCGTTCGAGCTTTTCATAGAACTCCTTGCCGATCCGTCTCTCGTCGTCGACGGACAGGCCGGCGGCGGTCCCCGCCGTCCAGGCAAGGAACAGGAACACACTGATACAAATAAAAAGGGGTCTTGCGATCGATCCGTAACGATGGGAATCCATAGTGGCGGAGAATACCTCCTTTCCTTCCATTTCGCAAGAGCAGTTTGCTGTTGTGCGGCCATGGCGGCTGTGTTATAGAGTGGCGGCAGAGGGTTACAGGGGGTGCCGGATTGAAAAAAAAGGAGCTCATTCACAGAAGAACCATCACCATAGAAACCTATGAGATCGCTGAAAACACACTTATCGTCGAGGGAGAGCTGAAAGACGACCGTTTCTTTGAGTCCTATCTGTATACCGCTCACAAATACCGAGAACCCGGCGTTGTCCATGACATGGTCGTCAGGTGGACCGTGTCACTGCCCGGCCCCCGTATCGATGACGTTACCGTGGACATGAAGACGCTTCCGAACGAGTACTGCACGGACGCGAAGGGGGCCTTGCAGAAGCTCCGGGGTTTGACCATCAAGCCCGGATTTACGCAGAGGTCCACGGAGCTCATCGGCGGCATCGCGGGATGCATTCATCTGACCAATCTTGTACAGACAATGGCCTCAGCCGCCGTTCAGGGCCAGTGGGCCTATTTCCTGAGAAAACGTGATTCGGCGACGCCGGGAATGCCTGATTTCGATTCATCACTGCTTGTGAACAGCTGTTGGCTCTGGCGCGAGGACGGGCCCCTCATCCAGCAGATCCGCGAAATGGAAAAAGGCAATGGAAAAACGGAGGAGCATCGCTGAGGGAGGCCGGAATCGAGCCGGCGACGTGCATGTCCATGAAAGACCAGCTTCTGATAACAATCGACGGACCCGCGGGGTCCGGGAAAAGCACCCTGAGCCGGCTCCTGGCCCGGCGCCTGTCGTATCTGTATCTCGATACGGGGGCTCTCTATCGGACGTTCGCTTACGCCGTGCTTCAGCACGGCATTTCTCCCCGGGATGAGGCGGCTGTCTCGCGGCTGTGTTCCACGGTGAAGATATCCTTTCAAATGAGCGGCGGTGAGCTGCGGATCATTCTTGACGGCCGGGACGTGACGGACCACGTTCGAGCGGAGGAGGTCGGCATCGCCGCGTCGATCGTGTCCGCCTACCCGGCGGTTCGGAAGGAACTCCTGCCGCTGCAGCGTGATATCGGTGTGTCCGGCGGCGTCGTTGCCGAGGGACGGGACATGGGAACCGTCGTTTTTCCCGGCGCCGACATCAAGTTCTATATCGATGCCTCTCCCCGGGAACGGGCCGGGCGGCGTTACCGGCAGCTACTGGGGCAGGGGGTCGACGCTGATTTTGAAGAGATCATGAAATGGCTTGAAATTCGGGACCGCCAGGATACTCAGCGGGACCTGGCACCCCTGAAACCCGCGAAAGATGCTCATATTCTTGATACGACGGACATGGAGGCCGCCGATGTGGTGGAGGTGATGCTCCGTATCGTCACCGCGCACCGTGAAAAAATCAAGGCAAGTCGTACCGTTAATTAGCTTGATATTTAGAAATATGTATGTTAGCGTTCAACATTTACGGAGACAGGAAATAATGAATGCCAGGGGGTACTTAGTCAATGGTTAACGATGATACCAAAATAACCGAACATGAAGAAAGCACTGCCGGCGAGCAGAGGGAGGTGGAACAGGAAAAAAGCACCGAAGATATGAATTTCGTCGAACTCTATGAACAGAGCCTGCAGGAAATACCGGTCGGCCAGATCGTAACGGGGCGGGTGGTACAGATCAACGATGATATGATCATGGTCGATGTCGGATATAAGACCGAGGGGCGGCTCGATATCAATGAGGTGAAGAACAGCGATGGTAAGGTCGACCTGTCGGAGGGCGATGAAATAGAGGTCCTCGTTGACCGTCGAAAAGACGACGACCTGATCCTTTCCCGCGATAAAGCGGTTCGCATAAAAGCCTGGGATGACATAATCAAGACATATGAAGCCGGGAAAACGATCACGGGCACTGTTGTAAGCCGCGTCAAGGGCGGCCTGTCCGTTGATATCGGCTTTACGGCCTTCCTGCCCGGCTCCCAGGTCGATCTCTACCCGGTCCGTGATCTTGACCGGTACGTGGGGCAGACCCTTGAATTCCAGATACTCAAATATGACCGGAAGAGGAACAACGTGGTCCTTTCCCGCAAGACCATACTGGAACGGGAGAAGGAGGAGCTGAAGAAACAGACGCTCGAGACCCTCGAAGAAGGCGTCATCATCGAGGGAGTCGTTAAAAATGTAACGGATTACGGCCTTTTTATAGATCTTGGCGGCATAGACGGCCTGCTCCACATTACCGATATGTCCTGGGGCAGGATACGCCATCCTTCGGAGTGTCACTCCAAGGATGAAAAGATACGGGTGAAGGTTCTCAGCTTCGACCGCGAGAAGGAGCGGGTTTCTCTGGGGCTGAAACAACTGACGGAAAATCCCTGGGATTCCATTGTAGATCGCTATCCCGTCGAGTCCATTGTTGAGGGGCGGGTGGTCAGTATCGTCGACTACGGCGCCTTTGTCGAACTGGAACCGGGCGTTGAAGGGCTGATCCATGTGTCAGAGATGTTCTGGACAAAAAAGATCAAGCATCCCTCAAAGGTCGTATCCCCCGGTGATACGATACACGTCATGGTCCTTGACGTGGATATGGACAGCAAGAGGATATCCCTTGGCTTGAAACAGACATTGCCCAATCCCTGGGAGGAGTTGCGCGAGAAATATCCTCCCGGAAGCATTGTGGCGGGCAAGGTCAGGAATATTACCGATTTCGGCGTGTTCGTCGGTGTGGACGGCGATATCGACGGCCTGATCCATGTGTCCGACATATCCTGGCGGAAGCGGGTACGGCATCCCTCGGAATTCTTCAAGAAGGGCCAGGAGATAGAAGCGGTCGTCATCAATGTCGATGTGGAGAACGAGAAATTCTCCCTGGGTGTGAAGCAGCTTGAAAAGAACCCCTGGGAGGAGCTCGCGGAAAAGTACGGTATTGATGCCGTGGTCTCAGGCAAAGTGACGAACGTGACCGACTTCGGCATATTCGTGGAGATCGAGGAAGGTATCGAAGGCCTTGTACACATATCGGAATTGAGCCAGAAGCGGGTGAAATCGTCGAAGGATCTCTATACCGTTGGTGATGTCGTATCGGCGGTCATCAAGAACATCGACGTGGAAAATCAGAAAGTGGGCCTGAGCATCAAGGATTTCGAAGCCTCGACCGAAGATTCGTCACAGAAACGATATGTGAACAACGACAAGAAAGTCGTTTCAAATCTCGGTGACATCTTAAGCGGCATGAAACAATTGTAAGGGATGCGTATCGGCACCACATGAGGAGACACCCCGTTATTTTCGGTTTGACCATTCTTGCGCTGGCAGGGGTGCTCTGCTTTCTCGCCATTTATGTTATCACGGCCCTGACGGAAGAGAAGTCACCTTTTGCCATGCAGGAGAAGGTAGGCGTCATCCCCATTGAGGGCGTCCTGAGAAGTTCTGAAAAGGTCATTGAAGACCTTGATGCCTTCAAGGAGGACGATGACATCAGGGCCGTCGTCCTGCGGATAGACTCTCCCGGTGGGGCCATCGTCCCCGCCCAGGAAATATTCGATAAAATTCTGGATGTCAAAAAGAAGAAGGTCGTGGTGGCATCCATGGGGTCCGTGGCCGCCTCGGGCGGGTATTACGTGGCCTGTGCCGCCGACAGGATCGTCGCGAACCCGGGCACCATCACGGGAAGCATCGGCGTCATCGTCCAGTTTTCTCAGGTGGACGAGCTTCTCGGGAAGATCGGGCTGAAGTCACGGGTGATAAAGCGGGGAGAGCACAAGGACATCGGCTCACCCACGCGGGACATGACCCCCGAGGAAGAAAAGATAATCCAGGGCCTCGTCGATGACATCTATGACCAGTTCATCGACATGGTCACCGCGAACCGGACGATCTCCGAGGAGACCCTGCGGACGATATCTGATTCCCGCATTCTCTCGGGGAGGCAGGCCGTGGAGCTCGGGCTTGTGGACGAGCTCGGCACGCTGCGCAATGCCGTCGACCTTGCATCGGTACTTGCCGGGATCGAAGGCGAACCGGAGGTCGTTTACCCCGAAAAGGAACGCACGGGGCTTCTTGAATACCTTCTTGATGAAGTCGTTTCATCGATCCTCAGAGCAGTGGAGGGGCGTGGAACGGGCATCGAGTACCTGTATCCCGGCGGGGCCGGCGGAACACTTTACCGATGAGAAAGAAAGACCTGATACAGGCGATCGGGGGAAAAATTCAGCATTACCCGAAAAGGGACGTGGCCAGTGCCGTGGAAGCCGTCTTCAGTGCCATGAAAGAGGCCCTCACTGAAGGACAGAGGATCGAACTCCGCGGGTTCGGCGTTTTCAGCGTCGTATCGAGAAAGGCGCGGATGGGGAGAAACCCGAAGACCGGCGAATCCGTATATGTTCCTTCTTCGAGGCACCTCCTTTTCAAGACCGGCAAGGACCTGCAGACCATGATCGGCGGGCGGGACGGAAGCGATGAAGTATGATTCCATACTGGTGACGGTGGAGGAGAACGTTGCCACGGTAACCCTGAACCGTCCCGAGGACATGAACGCGCTCTCGGAAAAGATGCGGTCCGAGCTGGCCGGTTGCTTCGAAAACCTTGAACGGAACGATACGGTCAGGGCCGTTGTTCTGACAGGAGGAGACCAGGTCTTTTCCGCCGGTGTGGACCTGAAGGAACTGGCCGGGCTGGGTGAGGGTGAGGTTGGAGATTATATCGGGTCCGTCACCCGCTACCTCAATAAAATATATACCTTCAAAAAACCGGTCGTCGCGGCCGTTGGGGGGATCGCCCTCGGCGGAGGTTTCAATCTTGCCACGGTGTGTGACATCATCATCGCGTCGGAAACGGCCATATTCGGGCATCCGGAACTGAAATTCGGACTGAACCCCCTGATAGACCCGCTTCGACGGATCGTCGGTCTTGCGCGGGCGAAAGAGATCGCCATGCTCGGCGAACCCCTGGGCGCCCGGGAAGCGCTGCGGATCGGACTGGTGAACAAAGTGGCGCCGCCCGAGCGATTCATGGAGGAGGCTCACGCGATCGCCCGGGAGCTTTCACGACGGTCGCCGAAGGCCCTTGAAGCGGTCAAGCGGATAGCCGATATCGTTCCCCGTCTTGACAGGAGCAGCGCTATCGAGCACGAGTTCGAGATTTCAGCCCTTCTTTTCTCGCGGAGCGAAAGCAGGGAACACATGGAGAAATTTCTTGAGGAACTGAGGTCAAGAAAGAAGAAGTAGTCGCCGCGATCTTACCGTTTATTAAAACTTTCCATCGCAAAATCGACCAGCTGATCTTTTCTTTTTTTATGCTGGAGTTTCTTGAGGGCCTTTGCCTCTATCTGGCGGATGCGCTCCCGGGTGACCCCCATCATCTCTCCCACTTCCTCAAGCGTGAAGGGGCCGTAATTACATGCCACCCAGGTGCAGTTACAGAAGGTTTCGTTTTTCAGCCACCACTCACATGCCCTGTCATGGCAAGGTTCTGTGATGAATTCGTTCGTCTTTTTGCATCTGTACAGGTTTGTCAAGTGCCCCTTCTCCTTTCTCTCTGTTTTGAAGGTTCACGGAAAAAATTCGACACAATATGAACGTAACATAATCATTGAATGCGAACGAATCAAGGCCGGTCGTAAAAAAAATCACGACAGCTCCTTCCATTTTTTCAGTGCCGTGAAATAGAGCCCGCAGGTGACGACCGACCGGTCGATCCCTTCAAAACGAGACAGCATCGCCTGGTAGTCTTCCAGCTGTGAACGATACCGCCGCAGTTCCTCATCCATGAACTCTTCCGCACCTTGCCCCGCCGCCGGCCGTGAGGTCTTGAAATCGATGACCCACCAGGAGGTTCCGTCAAAAACGGTCAGGTCGATGGTGCCCGAGCGGATGCGCTCGTCTGTTTTTCTGTCCTCGAGGGACCACTCGCAGCGTACGACGGGGTGCCCGCCGCCGGTCAGATCCGAGAGAAACGGATCCTCAAACGAGCGTCGTGCCTCTTGAAGAATGTCCGCCGCCATTGATGAAGCCTGGGTGGCGGAGAGCCCTTCAAGGCGGAGCGCCGACCGGACGGCAACTTCCCCGGGCAGGCCTCCCGTTTCAATTCCCCGTTGCATGAGCCGGTGAATGACCGTTCCCCTGACGCGGTCGCTCAGGCCCGCCTTCGGCGATTCCGCTTCCACGGGCCTTGCTTCATCATCATCGAATGCCCCGGAAGAGGGGTTTTCTATCATGCAGGGAATTTTTTCCGGCGTCAGAGGATAGGGGGCCGGCAGTTCGGGACGGAACGAACGTTTTGCCAGTGCCGGGGCCTCACAGGGGGGATTGACGGCGATCTCCAGCCCGGATGCGGATACTCCCGCCACGTCCGCCGCCGTCTTTCCCGTCATGCCCTGATAATTCATGATCCAGCCGAGCGGGTTCTGCGTGCCGGCCTTGAAGGCCCCCTCCTTCAGGGTCGTGACACCGCTCAGATACAGGCTCTCCCGCGCCCTTGTCACGGCGACGTAGAACCAGCGCCTTGCCTCGCCGATCTTCCGTTCCTTCCTGATGTTCCTGAGGAGATTGTAGAACAGTGACGGCTGGTCGATCCGCCGGTCCGGTGACATGGCGATCAGGCGTTCACCCTTCGTGCCGGGAATGCGCTCGAGCAGATAGGGCGGGGCATGTCGGGACTCTCCCGACAGGGGGTTCCAGTCCAGGAAAGGGAGAAACACGATATCGAATTCGAGGCCCTTTGCCCGGTGGATGGTCATCAACTGGACGGGCGACCTGGCCGTCGTGGGGTCTTCCGGCTCGTAGTGGAAGTCCAGAAGAGTTTCGACCCGGTTGAGGGTTTCCAGGGGGATCCCTCTCTCCGCCTCGTCAAGAAGCTCAAGGAACCGCCTGCAATTTGCGATCCCCGCCATGTCGTACCGTGATGCCGTCCGGGCGGGGCCATCGAGCTCCTCCCACATTTTTCGAACAATGACACCCAGGTGGTCCCGTCCGATCCGCCTATAGGCGCGATCCACGGCATCTTCGACGATGGAAAGGCCGGGCAGTTTCCCTGAGGCTTCGGCGATCTTTTCCCGCCAGCTTTCGGGTGCTTCCAGCGCCGTTTCCAGGAGGGCCGCCGTATCGTACCACGACCAGGGAGAGCGAAGCAGCGATGCCCAGGCAAGGTCGTCGTGGGGTTTGACGAGAAGGCGGGCCATCTGCATGAGGTGCGCCACCTCCGGTCGCTCCTTCAGGAGCAGCCCTTCCTGAACCCGCACGGGGATGCCGGCCTGCTTGAGCGCCCGGAGATAGACGGTCAGCCTGGTACGGGTGAAGAGAAGGATGCCGATGGATCTCTCTCCTCCCGTTTCAGTGACCACCTGGCCGATCCTGCCGGCCAGCCAGAGGGCCTCGTCGGTTTTCGCCCGCTCCTTCTCATCCCTGACGAAGAGGTTGAGGGACAGGGTCGTATCGGCCGTTCCTTGCTTCACCGGCGACCCGGGACTGAAGGACACTTCGTCGGCTTCCACCCGGGGTTCCCGCATGACCTCCTCGCCGAAAAGGCCGTTCGTCCATTCGATCAGTTTTCCCGTGGAGCGGAAATTCGTTCTCAAAAGGAGCGATTCCAGGGGGATCGACCCCCGGCCGGGCAGGGGGATCCCTTTCAGGGCTTCGTAAAAGAGGGCGACCTCGGCGTTCCGGAAGGCATAGATGGATTGCTTCGGGTCACCGACGATGAAGACCGTCCTGCCGTCGCCCGGACCCCACCCGCTGCACAGCCGCTGGATCAGGTCCCACTGGTTTCTGCTCGTGTCCTGAAATTCATCGACCAGCAGGTGCTGTATCCGATGGTCGAGATAGAGATGCAGCTCCGAGGGGTCGCTTTCATTCAACACCCTGAGGGCGGCCTGTTCCAGCCCCACGAAATCGATACAGTGCCGGCTCCCGCAGAGTGACTCGTAGTCTCCGATGACCTCGGCGGCGAGGATAATGAAATCGTCCAGGTCGTTCATATTCACTGGCATGTCGTCCATCGCCGGATAGAAGCGTGTTGCCTGGAGCAGTGCCGCTGTTTTCGGCGGCATCCCGGTGATCGCTTTGGCCCATGCCGTTTTCCCGAAACCGCTGTAGAAGCCGCTCTTGGGTCCAAAGGTCCTTCTCGGCCTGCCATCCTTGGTCAGCAGGGACGCGGCGATGCTGCGCCATGCCGGCAGGTTCTCCCAGGAACTTCCGGGAAGGCGGGAGGGGAAAACCGATGCGTTCTCTGCGTCGTTGGACGCCAGGTCGGCGATGAACCGCGGCCACTGCGAACCGGGCTCTTTCTTCGCGAAATCAGCTGCAAGCCCGGACAGGCGTTCTTCCAGATACCCTGCGAGCCGTTCACGGATGATGGATGTGAGCGCATCCCTGTTTCCGTACCCGGCTTCCCTGAGCGCCCGGACAAGGTCGGTGAACTTGTCGCGCTGAGAGATAATATCCTTCAGCTCCGCCGCCAGCGCGCTCCAGTTGTTATTGTAATGAAGGAGGCGGTTCGTGAAGGCCCGCCGCGTTACATCGCCGGAGGGCAGGGCAAAGAGGCGGTTCGAAGTCTTCCTCACCGATTCTTCCAGCAGAAGGGGCTGGTCCTGGTCCGCCGAGATGTCGAAGCCGGGGACGATGCCGGCTTCCAGCGGCGCGTGGCTGACGAGGTAACTGCAGAAACCATGAAAAGTCATCACGTTCAGGCCCTTCGACGACAGGAGGACGTCTTTTCGCTCATAGTGCTTTTCAAGGGCCCGCGCGGCGTATTCCAGCAGAAGGCTGTCGGGAAGGTCCGTGTCCGTCGTTTCGTGAACCTCTTCCGCCCTGCGGAGAAAGGTCTGGATGCGGCCCTGCATCTCTCCCGCCGCCTTTTCGGTAAAGGTCAGAGCTATGATGTCGCGGGGGTGGTCGACCTCTCCCAGCAGTTTCAGAAATCTCATGGTGAGGAGAAGCGTTTTCCCCGAGCCGGCCGGTGACTCCACATGATAGGACGCCCCTGTATCAAGCGCCATCGATCGTTCCCGCGAATCGCCGAGCTCAGGTTTCATCGGGTTCCTCGTGGTTCGGTAATTCAGTTGCCTGCAATCCTTTTCGGCAGACGGTGCGGACAGGGCAGCCCCGGCAGACGGCCTCCGGGTCCTTTACGTCCGAAAAGGGACAGGGTTCAGCCGGGAACCGAGCCTCTTTGAGGAGCTCCCCCAGCCGGGATATGACAGCGGTCCACTCATCAAGCGATGCCGTGATCTCCGGGACCTCCCGGAATGTGACCTCCCGGAGTGACTTCACCTGCACGTATCCCGCCGACGCGCCCGTCACGTCACCCGCATTGATATCCAGGCCGCGTGTCTTCCCCTCGCGGACGGCCATGAGGTACAACGGGAGCTGAGGCGCTTTGAAGGCTTTCGTGATGTCCGCCTTTGCCGGAAGATTTCCCGTCTTGTAATCCCAGCAGGCAATGCCGCCCGTCCCGCTGACATCGATCCGGTCTATCCTGCCGCGAAGCGAAAAGGGCCAGTCGGACAGTTTCAGGTCCTGAAAGCTGATCTCTTCCCCGACGCATTGCCAGCCTTCCAGCCGGTGCTCGGCTTCCTTTTCGAGCCAGGCCGTCAGGAGGCCCGGCTGCGCGGAGTCTTTCAATTCAAGCCATCGTTCCCGTTCCACGACCCACCGGGGGTCACGGGACAGCGCTCCCAGGACCGTATCCACGCATGATTCAATGATCTCCCGTGATGCAGCACGCTCCCGGGTCACATCAAGACCGGCTTCCCGAATTTTTCTCGTGAACGCCGACAATACCCGGTGGAGCGCGATCCCCCGTTCACGCGGCGGGATCCCCGGTCCTGCGTCGTCAAGGGGTTCGATCCCGGCGATGGTCTCGACGAAGTACCGGAAGGGACAGGAAAGGGCCGCTTCCACCTGGGTCGGTGAAAGGACGTCCCTTTGCGCAATGGCGGGGAGCACGGGGTCTTCGGTGTCCTCGATGTCCGTCCCCAGACCGCGGAACGCCGCCTGTAGCCAGGTCGCCCGGCTCCAGGCGGGTCCCGGATCGTTCCAGATGTCAATGCCGGTCGTCTCTGCGTGCCGCGGCCAGAACGGCGAGGGCGTCAACGGCTTTGACTGTTCCTGTTCGGCCCGTGTCAGGATCACGCCTTCCGCAGAGCGCAGGAGCCGGGAAAAGCTCCGCCGCGCGAAATCATGCTGGCTTTCCACGGTTCCTCCCTGGACGAGAGCGCGTTCACGCCCGTCGAGAAGGGGAAGGGGTCGCGCCGGCTGGGGAAATGAACCGTCATTCATGTCCAGCAGGTAGAGCCGTTCGAAATCAAGGCCGCGGGACTCGATGATACCAATGACCTGGATGCCGGCCTCTTCCGATGCAGAGACCTGCGCCGTCGTTCGGGATGCCAGGTACTCCAGCCAGGAAAGGAACTCACGCCCGTTCATGAGGACCGCTGACAGATGGGCCGCAAAAATGTCGAGGATGCTTACGAGGTGCCCCTGATCGACGGTATCCTTTTCGTCGGATATCACGGGAAAGCCGAGGTGCTTCCAGAGGGTGTTCATTTCTCCCGCCCAGAAGGCCCCCTCTTTTCTTGTTTCAAGATCCCGCTCCAGGAATGAGAAGAGATGCTCCGCCGGTTCCGGGCGGACCTGTTCCAGGATGTCGGGCCGCTCTTTCTTCAATGCCCGCATGAGATGTCCGAGGCCGGAATCGACGGCGGCGGCACGCCAGACGCGGTCCGCACGGGCTATGGCGTGACGCTTTCCCTGCCAGCAGCCGTAATACGGTGAGAGAAGAAGGGCCATGAACAGGTCTCGATCGTATCCCTCAAGGGCGAAACGCAGGGGAAGAAGGGCCGCCCGTACGAGGGCCGTTTCGCTCAGGGGGACGCCGCGGGTCATGTTGAACCACTGGCTGCCCCGCGCGGGGACCTCGGCGGTGACTTCCGCAAGGGCTTTTTCGATCATCCCCACGTAGCCGTCCATATCGGGGACGACGACACCGATCCGGTGAAGCGGTATGGACCGGGCGTCTTCGACCAGACACCGCGTAAGATACTGCACTTCCTGCTCCCGGGTGGGGAGTGCCACGGCCCGGGGAACGGCCGCCTGTGAGAGCGGATCATCGATATGTTCACAGTTGCCTCTCATGCGGAACAGGGCAAAGAGATCCTCTTCCAGCGGCGCCGGGAGATCGAACCCGGCAAGCCGGACCTTGGCGGGGCAGGGGATCCTGTCCGCTTCGATGGCCTGCCGGACGTGGAGAGGAAGTTCCGCGGGGTGGAAATACCCGTCTTTCCGAAGGGCTTCTTCAAAGGCACGGCTGATGGTTCGCCGCCATTCGACAAGGGGGGGCGCAGGAGCGCCTCTTTTCGGGTCGATCCGATGTCGAACCAGGGTCTTATAGGTTTCGTCAAGGAGGGTGAATATACCGAAACCACCCTTCAGAGGCTCCGGCGGTGGTATTTTTTCCGACAGGGTTCTCCACAGGTTGATACGGTGCGGTTCCGGGGCGGGAACACGTTCGGGCCACGCATCGGCCCAGGCCGCTGAGAGCCACACGTTCAGGCTGACCGCCGGCGGGCGTTCCCAGGCCGTTTCATCCTCGAGCACGCGGGACCGTCGGAAACGATGACGCAATCTGCGGGCAAGTCTCCCCGTCGCGGTAAGGTACAGGTGATCAGGGTCCATGGAGCGTTTCCGGTGCCGGTGAGCCGGCGGCTCAGTGAGTTTTCCCCTTTATCAGTTCGACGATGCGGGGCAGGGCTTCACCGGTTCTCATGGGAATATACACGTCCGATACCGATGAAAAAGCGTTTTCCGTGGGATTGATAACGATAACCTGCGACCCCGCCTTTTTCGCTTCCATCGGGAACGCCGCGGCCGGATAGACGACACCCGACGTACCCAGGACCAGCATGACATCGCATTCCGCCGAGCACTTCAGCGCCCGGGGCAGGTTCTGGACCGCCTCTCCGAACATGACGACGTCGGGACGGGTGATGAACCCGCAGACGCTGCACCGGGGGGCGATGGACATGAGCGAGTTGATAGTATATTCACTCAGGGAATTGATGGTCTCTCTCACCCTGCCGATGAGAGGTTTCCTGTCGTAGCTTGTGACAGTGTTGCAGGCGAGACATTTCATGCGGAACACGTTTCCGTGAACCTCTATGACATCGGTGCTGCCCGCTTCCTGGTGAAGATTGTCTGCATTCTGCGTGATGACCGTTTTGAGAACGCCCATTTTTTCAAGATCCGCCAGGGCGAAATGACCGCGGTTCGGCTCGGCCCCTTCGAAGGAGTCAAGGATTTCCATGAAAAGGGGGAGCAGCTTCCCCGCATCGCGTTGCAGCGTTCTGATCAATCCGTCCGGTGTCCCCACTTCCATCGGGTCGATCCGGTCCCAGATGCCGCCGACGTCCCTGAAGGTGGCGATGCCGCTCTCAGCCGAAACACCCGCTCCACAGGAAGCGACGGTACGTGTCGACCGTGACAGGATCGCGGCCGCCTTTATCAATCCTTCTTCCCCCATCAGTAACTTCCTCCTTTTTGCATCATCGGAATACCGCCGGCTCCGCGGTCAACGCCGCGTTATCCGCGCAGCTCGCCTATGGCAAGGGCCGGTTTCCCCGACCGGGTTTGTATGTACAGTACATCATCGCTCCCGTGGAAGATGCGCAGGCGGACCTTCCCGCCACCCTCTTGTCGGATATAGCCTTCCTGGAGCAGCGTGCCGATGTGGAGCTTGAAGATGCCGATGAACTCGGCGGCGCCGTCGGCGTGACGTTTCCAGGACAGGTGCAGGTACAGCGGGTCATGATCGAGGGGGACAGCTATATGGTAGTGATGCTCGAAATCATCGTTTCCCGTCCAGTGCCTGTTCTTCTGAAGAAGCGAGCCCTGCTGGACCCGCTGCGCGAGATGGCCGAACTGCGGAAGCGGATATCTGTCGCGTATCATGGTCACGTTTCCCCCGTACCCCTCGTTTCGCGCCGTTTGAAATAATCGGCGAGGATCTCTTCGTGATCGAACATGACAGGCTTCGGCAGGGTCGTCCTGGTAAAGAGACCGATGTCGCCGGCATCATCGGCGGCCCGGGGAACACCAGTTCCCCGTGCTATGAAGACGGTGGATATCGTGTGATGCCGGGGATCGCGGTCCGGACGCGAATAGGTGTGCATCTGCTCGATGAGCTCCACGTCGAGTGATGTTTCCTCCCGCGCCTCCCGCCGTGCCGCCTCTTCCAGGGATTCTCCATAGTCGACGAACCCTCCCGGCAATGCCCATCCCACGGGGTCGTTGTTCCGCCGGATCAGAACGATGCTTCCCTCCGGCATTTCTATGATTATGTCCACCGTCGGAACAGGGTTCCGGTAATAGGGTATCTCACGGCCGCAGTGCGGGCAGGGTTTTGTGGTCTTGATCGACATGAACGTCCCCGGTGTTCCGGCAGAGAAAGTGACACCTATATTGTTGTATGGACTGTCAAATGTCAAGGAGGGAATTGCTTGACAATTCAGGGGGAATACTTTAGCCTGAGCACCACTTTCAGGCAGGTGGAACAATGATAGGCGTCCTTATCATAACTCACGGAAATCTGGGCCGGGAACTCATCAGGGCCGCGGAACTCATAAAAGGGGAACTGAAGGGGGTTATCCACGTCTCGATCGACGCGTCGCATGCCGTCGAGGATCTCAACAGGGAGATCACGGCGGCGATGAAAAAGGCGGATTCGGGGCAGGGCATCCTTATCCTGACGGACCTTTTCGGGGGAACGCCCTCGAATATATCCCTGTCATTTCTGAAAAAGGGGAAAGTTGAGGTAATAACGGGGGTGAATCTGCCGATGTTGCTGAAGGTGTCGGAACTGAACAAGAAGGCCGGTGACCTTGAGGAATTCGCGAAGGCGGTCAAAGAATACGGCACCAAGAACATCAACCTGGCCAGTGAAATATTGAATAGAAAGGTCGGGGCGTGACACGGCACATCCCGGCGATTCCTTCCTCTGTGTTCAATGAATTCCATCCTTGTCCGCGTTGACAACAGACTTGTTCACGGACAGATACTGGAAGCCTGGGTTCCCTACTTCAGGGCGAACTGTATCGTTGTCCTCAATGATGATGTGGCCGGAGATGTGTTTCGTGAGTCGGTCATCAGGATGGTGGTGCCCAGCGAGATAGAGGTACAGGTCCACGGCGTTGAGGAATTCGCGGAACATTTCAACCCCGGCGAGTGGAGCGGCAGGCGGACCATCGTTCTGATCAGGGATATACGGGACGCGCTGCGGGCCTTCCGGAAGGGGTTTTCCTTTTCACGGATCAACATCGGCAACGTGCATAATGACGACGGCAAATGCTGCGTGACGGCATCCATCTTTCTCGATGAGCTGGATGTGAAGGCACTGAATGAACTGGTCGGATCGGGGGTGACCGTTGAACTGCGATGCATACCGCAGGACAACCCGATCGGTTTCAGTGATGCCGCCGCAAAGATCTCATTATAGAGAACGGTGAAACGGCCATGTGGAAAACCGTCCTTGAGGTGGCCCTCCTGGGAGGAATCGTCTGCCTGGACAGGATTTTTCTGCAGGCGCTCATCTCCCGTCCCCTCGTTGCCGGTTCCATAACGGGGCTGTTCCTCCATGACCCGCTCACCGGCATGATCGCCGGTGCCTATATCGAACTGCTCTGGATCGACCGGCTGCCCATCGGCTCGTACCTGCCCCCCAACGATTCCATTGTCGCCATCCTTGCCGCGGCGTCGGCGATCCTGGTGGGAAGAACGATCGAGGCGACGTCCCCCGTCCTGATCACCCTGGCGATACTCCTCTTTCTTCCGGCCGGGCTTCTGGGACGGCGGCTGGACGGGATGCTTGCCGCGACGAACACCGGCCTGGCCCTCAGGGCCGAAGAGGCCGCCGCTGAAGGGAATACCTCGAAGATCACGCGATACCATCTGACGGCCCTGCTGAGGCACTTTGTGACCACCGCGACGGCGCTCTTCGTCCTTCTCATGGTCGGGCTTTTCCTGATCGAAAGGATCGTGCCTCATTTCCCCGAGGGCATTCACCGGGCCCTCGGCGTGCTGTACTGTTTCATCCCGGTCCTCGGTATCGGCGTGGCCCTGAACACCATCAAGGTCCGGGGGGCGCTGCCGCTTTTCTCGGGTCTCTTTCTGGTGGTCATGGTGATGCGGTATCTCTGGTAGAACACCGGCGGGGAAGGGTGAGAACATTCATGGATGACGTGATGGTTCGTGACATGACGGAGAACGACCTGGCGGAGGTCATGGGGATCGAGCGTTCCTCCTTCGTTACCCCCTGGACGGAAAAGCTCTTCAGGGAAGAATTCTCCCTGCCGTTCTGCCACGACCTCGTGGCCGAAAAAGACGGAACGATACTGGGATATATCAGCTTTGCCGTGGTTGTCGATGAGATCCACCTCAGGAACCTTGCCGTGCGGGAAGATCAAAGGAGGCAGGGTGTCGCCTCGTCGCTTCTGTCGGCGATGGCGGCGAGGGGCCGCGGGCAGGGTGCCCTGAGGGCGACCCTGGAAGTGAGAAAATCCAACAGGGCGGCGATAAACTTGTACACAAAAAGGGGTTTTGTGATACAAGGGATTCGCCCCTTCTATTATACGGACACCAGGGAAGACGCCCTGATCCTCTGGGGGGATCTGGCGGACAAAGGAGCGTGAGGTCGTCGCGATGGAAGAGAAGGCCGTCCATTCGGTCCGGGTCCTGTCGAACATGGAAACCGTCAAGGGACATTACCTCATGACGCTTGCAGTCCCCCCTTCCTTTACCGGGGCGGTGCCGGGGCAGTTCATCATGGTTCGGATCGCGGGAAGGGATACCCCCTTTCTTCCCCGCCCTTTCAGCATTCATTCCCTCTCGTCACAGAACGGTGAAACGGTGATGGAGGTGCTCTACCGGACGGTGGGTGCCGGGACCGCCGCAATGGCGACCCTTGCCGCCGGCGACCGGCTGGCGCTGACGGGCCCCCTGGGCCGGGGCTACCGCCTCATGCCGGAACGGAAACAGGTGGTCCTTCTGGCCGGCGGGATGGGTGTGGCGCCGCTTGCCTTTCTTGCCGAGCGACTCGGAAATGGTGATGCCGGGGAAGGTTGCCGGATGACCTGCTACCTGGGGGCGCGGACCGCCTCCCTGCTCCACGGTCTTGAAAAACTGGAACGGACCTGCGACGAGGTGAAAGCCTGCACCGACGACGGCAGCAGGGGGCATGCGGGCCTCCTGACGGAACTTTTCCGGCGGGAGATGGACGGATATGCCCCGGAAGACACGATCATCTATGCCTGCGGCCCACGGGAGATGATGAAGGAGCTCGCACGGCTGCTGGCGGGGACCGCCCTGGACTGCCAGGTCTCCCTTGAGGAGAGAATGGCCTGCGGCATCGGGGCGTGCCTGGGATGCGCCGTCGAAGTAAGGACCGCCGCGGGCGGCTCCACATATAAGAGAGTGTGCGCCGACGGTCCCGTCTTTGACATCGGCGATATTCTCTGGGGTGAATAGCGTGGGAGAGAAGAAGACACCGAAAACCAGTGTCGTCATTGGAGAACTTGCACTGAAGAACCCCGTCATGACCGCTTCGGGGACCTTCGGATACGGAGAGGAGTTCGCCCCCTATATCGACCTGAACCGCCTGGGCGCCATCGTGGTGAAGGGTATCTCACGGAGGCCGAGACGGGGGAACCCGCCGCCCCGCATCATGGAAACGCCCGCGGGGATGCTCAATGCCGTGGGGCTCGAGAACGTGGGTGTCGATGTTTTCATCGAGCAGAAACTGCCCTTCCTGCGGACCTTTGACGTGGCGGTCATCGTCAATATTTTCGGTGAGTCCGTCGAGGAATACGCCGAGGTCGCCCGCATCCTCGACGGGGTCGACGGGGTGCATGGTGTTGAGGTGAACATTTCCTGCCCCAACGTGGTCCGCGGCGGCATCGATTTCGGGATCGACCCGGAAGCGACCCGCGCCGTGACGTCGGCGGTCCGGGCCGTTACGACGCTTCCCCTCATCGTCAAACTGACGCCGAACGTAACTGACATCACGAAAATAGCCCTGGCGGCCCAGGAAGGCGGCGCCGACGCCCTTTCCCTTATCAACACCCTGAAAGGCATGGCGGTTGATATCGAAACACGGAAGCCGCGCCTGCGAAACATAACGGGAGGTCTCTCCGGCCCCGCCATCAGGCCCATCGCCCTCCGGATGGTCTGGGAGGTCGTCCGGGCGGTCACCGTGCCGGTTATCGGCGGTGGCGGCATCATGACGGCCGCCGACGCCCTTGAATTCCTCATCGCCGGTGCCCGGGCGGTCCAGGTGGGGACGGCCGGATTCATCGATCCCCGAGCGGCGATAGGCGTCATCGGAGGCATTGAAGCATACCTCGTCAAACACGGTATTCCCGATATCAACGACCTCATCGGCAGCCTGGAAGTGTAACGCACTTCGGACGACACCCGCCTTGACCGGATTTCACACAGGCTGCCGCCATCTGAATAAGCCATTGACTACATTGAACAAATAGTATATTTCAACAGCATATCGTTCGGACATATTTGCCTGACCTCACTGACACCGTGGGATCCTTAAAAAGGAGGAGGAAATGAACATTCTTGTTCTCGGTGGCGCGGGTGACATGGCCAGGGATGCTCTTGATGAACTTCAGAAAGAGAATACGGAACCGGCCGTGACCATTGCCGACCTCAACCTGGACAAGGCGGGACGGGAAGCGGCGAACAGGGGACCCCGTTTTTCCGCTCAGGGCATCAATGTCGAAGACCATGGCCGGCTCGTGGAGCTTATGAAGCAGCACGACATCACGCTGGGGTTTGCCGGGCCTTTCTATTATTACGAGAAGCGGATCGCGCAGGCCGCGCTGGACGCGGGAAGACCCTATGTCTCCATAGCCGACGATTATGAGGCCTATCTCGATGTTATGTCCCTCGACGAGGCTGCCAGGCTCAAAGGCGTGCGCGTCCTGACAGGCTGGGGGAATTCACCGGGCATCACCCAGGCCCTTGCGCGCAAGGGATATGATTCGATGGATACGCCCCGGCGCATCAATGTGCACTGGGCTGCCGGTTCCAACGAGGCGGCCGGCCCGGCCAACCTGACCCATCTCTTCAACATATTTCACGGTACGACACTCCAGACCATACGCGGCGGAGAGATACGGGTCCCCACCGGAGGGGGCAGGAAGGTTGTGAAGTTTCCCTTTCCCATGGGAGAACTGCCCGTGTACTACACGGGACATGCAGAGAGCGTTTCCATCCCGCGCAACCTGCCCGGACTTTCCGAGGTCACCCTGCACGGCGGTGTCCAACCGGCCTATATCCCGCTCCTCATCATGCTGATCGACAAGACAGGCCTTTTCAGCACACACGCCCGCAGGAAGAAGGCGGCGGAGTTCTTTTACAGGATCGAGAGCATTTTCGGAACAGGCGGATTGGACAGATCGGTGGGCCGGGTGGATGTGTACGGCTTGCATGCGGGCAAGACGGCACACCGCACCTACACATATATCGGGCACATTGCCCAGATCACCTCCATCCCCTGTGTGGTGGCGGCCCTGTGGGAACTCGGCGGAACGTTCAGAGACATCCCCGGGGGTGTCTATTCCGCGGAACGGCTGCTTGCCGACCCCGCTCCGTTCCTGGCGGAGATCATGAAAAGAGGTGTAGAGATATTCTTCCATGAGAACGGCCTCGAATAGGCAGCATTGGGACAATACAGATCCAAATCAAATTCTCAATTCGCAATTCCGATAGAATTACAGGGGCACGATACTGAATTTATTAACTATATGTAGCGGGCACGTAAAAAGAAATGTAAATGGTGTCTTCGGAATGCTGGGAGGCTTCTTAGGGGCATGTCGGGGTAAGGGATAATGATCGGTGTGCAAGTAAAGGTGATAGGCGTTTGGCTCGTCATGGTAATCGCAGCCATTTTTAATGCCGCTGTTCGCGAAAAGGTGCTTTCACCTGTGATCGGTTCTGAAACGGCGCTTCCTGTGAGCGGGTTGCTGCTGTCCACTTTGATCTTTTTGATTGTGTTTTTATCAACACCATCCTTTGGCCCTTTAGAAAGTAAAATGTATTTTTTTATTGGTCTTGAATGGTTTGTATTAACGCTGTCATTTGAATTTTTGTCAGGCCATTTTGTGGCGGGAAAACACTGGTATGAAATAATACAGGTCTTCAACGTAAAGAAAGGTGATTTGTTCATTGCGGCTCTGCTTACAACGTTGATTTCACCATGGTTGTCTGCAAAACTGAGAGGCCTGGTATAGATCAAACAGCTCCTGACAAAGCGTATGCACAGGGATTCCGAAAAGCTGCGCGTCTTTTTCGCTCAGTTTTTTGATGACGGCGACCTGCAGGCGTTATGACAGGACAATCGAAAGGAGGTCCCATGTTACCCCGGAAACAAAAACAGAGGTACGAAGCGTTCTTCGGGTCAACAGCCCAGAATGGTATTTTAGATCCAAAAACAACCGTTATGGTCCAGTTGGCAGCCTCGTTCGCCATTGGTTGTTATCCATGAATGGAGCACTTCTTTGGCGTTGCCAAAGAAAACGGCCTTACGGACGATGAGATCGGTGCAGTGCAATCCATAACTATGGCAGTATCGGCAGGAAGAATAAGAGCACAGTTCAGACAGGTAAGAGAAAACATGGGCATTGATGGGAAATAACGGCATACCATCAGGTTATGAAGAACCGAGCTGTACTTATGTGGCAAGGCACAGACAGGAGATCGAGCGGTCCTTGAGGGACCGGTGATGCATGACAAGGCGCCGAACCGGGACACGGTCCTTACGGACCACGCCCGATCAACGCCGTGTGGCATAAAACAGGGACGATGGAGGGCATGGACGAATGGGTGTACTCGATGAAGTTGAAAGAACAGCGATCAGGGATGTACTGGGGAAAGGCTGGCTGACCCATGATGGAATGTGGTTTTTTCACACGTGCCGTGAATTCGGCATAGAGAAAGCCAATGAATTGAACAAAGCGGCCATAAGATCCTTGGCGCCGATCGAGATGGGGAGGATGAAGCGGCTTCTGGGGGTCACGGGGGACCGTTTCGAAACGTTCGATGACCTCGCGCAATTCATGCTTGCGGGCCTGGAATTGACCCTGCCGCATTCGGTCTTCAAGCAGTTTCGCTGCACTCCATCAGCAGGAAATGTAATACACTGGAAATGGGAAAACTCTCAATGCTTCGCTTACAAGGGCATGAAACAGATCGGGGTGATCGATGGATACAGTTGTGGCGTGATATACAGGATCGAATGCTGGCTTGAGTCGCTGAATATCCAATACTCGATACAACCGGAGATCAAAGGCTGTCTCATGCATGAGAAAGGCGAATGTGAAGGAGAAATTCATGTTCTTCTTACGTAGGATCGCAGAAAAAAAAGACGGGAGTGACGACTTCCTTCACCCGATCGGGGACCTGAGACGATCACACGCGTAGGTTTGTTCAGCCGAAGCAGCAAGCGGCGCGACCGATAGGGAGCATGAGGAACCATACAGGGGAGGGAACGAAGATGGCCGTACGCATTGTAAGACTGGGCAGTCCCAGAGCGAAAGGTGAGGGTATCCGGATAGGAACGGTTCGTCGTCCGCCGCGAGGGGTGCCGAAGACAGAGTTTGCATCGCGGGACTGGTATGACCTGTGGTACCCTCATCTGGCCCCGAGTTTAGAGACCATGAAGCTGGGAAGATCGGCTTCGACTCCGGCTCAGTGGCGGGAATTCATGAAGAAGTACCAGCGTGAGATGGCAACGCCGGAGAACAGCCGCACTATTGAACTGCTGGCTGCTCTTTCGCACCGCTGCAACTTCTCGGTCGGGTGCTATTGTGAAGATGAGACGCGCTGCCACCGGTCGGTGCTGCGCGAGCTAATGGCCGCGGCGGGTGCGAAGATTGAACAAAAGGGGTCGGGTCTTGTACTATAACATTGAAACCCCGTATAGGGCAGTAACATGAGAGTATTGGAGGAGCGGCCATGAATCCAACATCACGAAGCATCATTGCGGTGGCAGTGACCGGGATATGGGTAAATGCATCCGAGTTCTTAAGAAACGAGGTCCTTCTGAAAACATACTGGGTGGACCATTATCGATCACTCGGAATGATTTTTCCCTCTGAACCAAAAAACGGAATGATATGGCTGGTTTGGGGGTTTTTATTCGCCATCGCCATGTATGTCCTCTCAAGAAAATTCGACGTGATACAAACGGCGCTTATCAGCTGGTTCATGTCATTTGTTCTGATGTGGCTGGTCATATTGAATCTGAACGTGCTCCCCGTTGCTCTTCTTCTGTATGCCGTTCCGCTCAGTCTGCTGGAAGTCTTTGTCGGATCGTACCTGTGTATCAGGATATCCCCGAAGGGATGAGCTTTTGATCATAAATGACCCCTGCCGGCACCGATTGTTATTTCTTGACAGCCCCCTGCCGTTTTTTTATACTGCGTCCTGCAATAGGGGGTTCAATGTGACTATTAAAAAACAGGAGGTGATTGGATGAGAAAGCTGTTTGTTCTTGGTATCATTTTTTCGTTTATCGTATTTCTTGCTCCCGGGTCCCTGATGGCGCAGGATTATCTGGCTGAAGGCGATGCCTACTTTGAAAAAGGTGGTGTGGAAAACTACGGAAAGGCGATAGAGGCCTATGGAAAGGCTCTTGAGCAGGATCCGGAAAGTTTCGAGGCAAATTGGAGGATGGCACGCGCCTATCGCTGGTACGGGGAACAGTCCAAGAGGGACAACGTTACGGATTGGGAGGACATCTGCGCCAAGTACGGGAAAGAGGGCATGAAATATGCCGCCAAGGCGATCGACCTGGATCCCGAGAAGCCGGAGGGATACTTCTGGTACGGGACAAACGTCGGTGTGTATTCCGATGGTGTCAGCATTCTGACGGCCCTGAAAGAAGGCCTGAAGGACAAGACCCAGGAAAGCTTCGAGAAGGTCTACGCCATGGATAAGGAGTTCGAAGAGGCGGGCGCCGTTCTCGCGCTGGGCCGTTTCTGGTCGGTGCTGCCCTGGCCGCTTCGGGACAGGGAAAAGGCGATCGTATACTTTGAAGAGTTCGAGCAGTACTATCCCGAAAAACCCGATTACCTGGTCTATTATGCCGAGACGCTGATCGGTGAGGGTGGAAAGGAAAACAAGGCGAAGGCGAAGGAACTGCTGGATAAGGCCGTGAACGCCGATGAAAAGTGGTGGAGCGACTGGGCGAAGCGCCTTATGGGAGATCTGTAATGTACGCTTGAGTTATGGATTGCCGGGCGCCGCGGAAGACAGCGGCGCCTTTTTTATGTGCTCTGTTATTTGTCCGTGGAACCTGTGGTTTCTTTCGCCTGCTCGTACAACTCCCGCGCCCGGTAGGAACTCCTGACGAACGGTCCGCCGGCGACGGCCGGGAACCCCAGACCTTCAGCATGGCGGCGCAGGTCGTCGAATTCGGTGGGATGGACAAAACGCTCCACGGGCAGGCAGGATCCGGCCGGTTGGAGATACTGGCCGACCGTCAGGACATCGCAGCCCGCGGCCGCCAGGTCTTCAAAGGTACGCCGGATCTCTTCGTCCCCTTCGCCGAGGCCGACCATCATGCCCGACTTCGTTACCATGGAGGCATCCATTTTTTTTGTTGACTCCAGGAGCTTCAGTGAGCGGTGATAGTCGGCGCGGGGCCGGACGGTATCATAGAGCCTGCTCACCGTTTCGATATTGTGATTGATAACCTGGGGTGCGGCATCAACGACGCGGCGAAGGGCCTCTTCGCTGCCCTGGAAATCGGGGATGAGCACTTCGATGCAGACACCGGGACAGCATTGCCGGATCGCCTCAATAGTGTCGGCAAAGACCCCGGCGCCGCCGTCGGAAAGGTCGTCCCGCGTCACGGAAGTGATGACCACGTAATCAAGGCCGACCTCGGCGACCGTCTCGGCCAGACGGCGCGGTTCCCCGCGATCCACCGCACCGGGGATGCCGTGTCTGACGGCGCAGAATCGGCAGTTTCTGGTGCAGATGTTTCCCAGTATCAGGAAGGTGGCCGTCCTGCGTGCGTAACATTCCCAGATATTCGGACACCGTGCTTCACGGCAGACCGTGTTCAGACGGTTCTTTTTCAGGATGGCCCGCATTGTTTCATAACCGGCGCCTGATGGAAGATTCCGCGAAAGCCAAGAAGGCTTTCCTTTCCGGTTCTCCTGCTGCTTTTTCAGGGTCATCGCGTGCGTCCAACGCCGACTGCCGGGGCAGCGGCGGTACTGAGATCACAGGATCAGTTCTTCCACGAATTCGATCAGCTGGTTCAGGTTCCGGCACGGCCTGAGTTCGTGGCAGTAAGGTTTGTAGGCGAACATTTCACTGTCTCCGGAATTCCACTCACTTTCCGGTTCCGGATTGAGCCATATGACCCGGCGGCTCTTCTCGCGCATTTCCGAAAGTATCCTGTCCTCCGGATGGAAGTAGTTCGTCCTCGCGTCGCCGATGATAATGAGGGTTGTCTTCTTGTTCAGAATATCCAGGTAATCTCTTTTGAAGTGCCGGAATGTTTCGCCGTAGTCCGTTGGAGCGTAGTATTCAATGTCGGTTTCGTGAAGCACCTTTTCAATGGCACTGTTGATCTCGTGATTTTCGAAGATGTCCGTTACCTCGGCGAGACCGGAGACGAAGATGAAACTGTTCACCTTGGTGAAGCATTCCTGGAGGGAATAGAGGATGTTGAGCATGAAACGGGCCGCCGACCACACGGAACTGGAAACGTCACAGAGGGTAACTATCTTTCCCCTGCGGGGCGGACGTTTCTTGAAGGCCAGTTCCACCGGTGTTCCCTGGTAGCGCATCGCCTTGCGGAGGGTCTTTTTGATATCAAGGACACCTCGGCTCCTGGCCGCGTAGCGGCGGCTTACGATATCCTTGAGCTTTCTGACGAGCCGGTCCACCACGTCCCGGACCTCCTCGACCTCCTGTTGGGTCAGGGCGGAAAAGGGACGTTCGCCCAGGTACTTGAGATGCTGCTCGTAACTTCTGATGTTCTGCAGGTCATCATAGAGGGGGCGCGGTTCATGCATGAGGAGCGAGTAGGCGCTGTCGAGGTGTCTGTTGAAGAAGTCGACCGCGTTGTGTCGCTCGATCCCCGCCGTGGAAGCGTACCGGTCATCGAGAAACTGGATCACCTTGGCGCGGACGGCATTGATCTGCATGAGAATTTCGAGGCGGCCGGCGAGTGGCCCCAGGTTGAATCTGACGTTCTGTGGCGCGTCATGGTCCATGTTCCGCATATGTCGGAGTGCGGTCAGGTACGCCAGGGGGTCTCCCGAGAGAAAATCCAGAAGCGACCGGTAGAGCATATCTCCGTTCGCCCGCTGGTAAAGAATTTCCATGGTGTCCCTGATAAGCCCGGCAAAGGGGTCGTCCTCGGACAGACCGCTGTCTTTGCCCATTTCATGAAAGAAGAGATGGTAGAGACGGTCGAATTTCGCCTGGTCGCGGCGGCTCTTGACGAAGTTTGTTCGCAGGACGGTTCTGAACTGGACCTCGTCGATGGTGTCGATCAGCTCGAGCTGGTTCAGGCAGTCCAGCACCTCCGCCGTCGACACGCGAAGGTCGGCGGCGCGGCAGCTCGACACAAATTTCAATATAAGGTTAACCATTCAATCCCGCCCGGGGGGTTATTGAATCGATATGTTCCCGGACCTTTTGTGAGTCCGCCCGATATTTGCAGATCACGTTCAGGGTTTCCAGGATAACACCGGGCGTTATGTCCTCCACCTGAAGGGCGATAAGCGATTGGGCCCAGTCAAGGCTTTCCGATATGCAGGGTTTTTTCTTCAGGTCCAGGTCCCGTATCTTTCGAACGGTTTCGACGAGTTGCTGTACCAGCCGCTCCCCGATGCCGGGGATCTTGAGCCTGATAACCCGCATTTCAAGCTCCCGTTCCGGATATTCGATGTAGATGTGAATGCACCGCCGTTTCAGGGCATCGCTCATGTCACGATAATTATTCGACGTGAGCACCACAAAGGGAATGTTCATCGCCCGCCGGGTCCCCAGTTCCGGGATGGAAACCTGAAAGTCGCTCAGAAGTTCCAGGAGAAACGCCTCGAATTCCGGGTCGGACTTGTCCACTTCGTCTATCAGGAGAACCACCGGTGCCGGTGAACTGATCGCCTGGAGAAGGGGGCGGGGCTGGATGAACCGCTCGGAAAAAAAGGCGTCTTCCTGTTTCGCGATGCGGTCAACGGCATCAGACAGCGTTCCGGCGCCGGCGATGACGTCCTGTATTTTCTCCTTTACCATCTGCGTGTAGAGAAGCTGTTTCGCGTATTCCCATTCGTACAGCGCCTTTGCTTCGTCAAGGCCTTCGTAACACTGGAGCCGGATCATCTCCCGTTCAAGGCCCCGTGCCACCGCCTTGGCAAGCTCCGTTTTCCCCACTCCCGCGGGTCCCTCCACCAGAATGGGCTTCCCCGTGGCTCCCGCGAGAAACACGACGGTGGCGATCTCCCGTGAGGAAATGTATCCCGCCTGTTCAAGTCTTTTTTCAACATCTTCAACGGATTTGAATGCCATGCGCGATATCCTTTCGATTCAAGACAGTCAATACACCAGAAGAGGGAAGGGGTCAACCGGTATAACCGGGCATGCCGGAAAAGGTCGCCGGGAGAAAGTTGCACTCATGGTCAATACACTCTGCCCATTCCATGGCGGGTACCGAGTACTTCCAGGGTGTCGTTGACCACGATGAACGCCTCGGGGTCTTCAGCGAGGATGAGCTCCTTCATCTTGGGAAGCTCCATGAGGCTGGTGATGGTGAAAATTATCTTTTTGTCAGTTCTTGTGAAGGCGCCTTCCCCTTTCAGAAAGGTCACCCCCCGTCCCTTGCTCTCCAGGATGCGGTGGGCGATCTCTTCCGCCCGGTTGGATACGACGAGGATCGATTTTCTCTTGTTGAATCCGGTCAGTACGGCATCGGTGATCTTGCCGCTGGTGAAGAGATAGACCAGTGAATAGAGAGCGATTTCCAGGTTGTAGAAGAACACACCGGTCAGAAGCACCGCCGCATTAAAGAAAAATATGATGGCCCCGATCCTGAAACCGAACTTCTTGTTCATGTAAACGGCGAGGATATCAAGACCGCCGGCGGATCCCGCCGAGCGCAGGATGAGCCCCGCGCCGGCCCCGCAGATGACCCCCGCGAGCAGTGCCGCAAGCATGGGATCGCGAACCGGGGGAAGGGAATAGTGTACGAACGTGGCGGACCAGGAAAAAAACCCCATCCCAAACAGAGAGTAAAGCATGAAACGCCTGCTGACGTGTTTCCATCCGAGATAGACCAGAGGGAGGTTCAGGCACAGGTAGACGAAGCCGATCCCCAGAAAGGGGTACTGGTAATGAGCAATGAGGGAAAGTCCCGTCAATCCGCCGGTGAGGAATCCCTGGGGGACGAGGACGCCCGTCAGCCCGATCATGAAAACGATACAGCCCATGGCGATCAACGCCGCGTTGACAGTGAGGTCCTTCAGGGGAGTGATCATTTTTTCACAATTTTCTTTAAGCGGAAGGGGATTGTTTTTCATGGAAAGCACCTCCGCTGCCGGTGGGGTGTTATGAGGTGGCGAACGTTAGAGCATCCCTGTTCGAGAGTCAAGAAAAAAATGGAACAGCCGGGTATCACCGCTTATTGAGGATTTCGAGTACCTTTCGGTAGATATCCTTGCGCGGGACCTTCAATTCCTTCGAAACGGCCGATACGATGTCCCGCGTCGAAAGACCGGGATCCGCACCCAGTCGCCGGACCATGCTCTCGATGCCTTTCGGCGGGATCCCCGGCTCGATCCTCTTTTCTCCGGCGATGACAAGGGTTATCTCGCCTTTTATCTCCGCCCGCTGGCGGAGTTCCCCGATCAGCACCGAAATGGTTCCCCGCAGGGTTTCTTCATGGATCTTCGTCATTTCCCGCGCCAGGGCGGCGGGCCGGTCACCGAACACGTCGAGGCATTCCTTCAGAAAGGCGGTTATCCGGCGGGGAGATTCGTAGAAAATGAGCGTCCGCTCCTCTTTTTTGAGGGATTCCAGGAACTGGTTGCGCTTTCCCTTTTTCGAGGGCGGAAAGCCGCAAAAGATGAAATTGTCCATGGGGAGCCCGGATACGCAAATGGCGGCCACGGCCGCGACAGGGCCCGGAACGGCAACGACGTCGATATCGTTTTCAAGGGCGTTTTTTATGAGCAGGTATCCCGGATCGGATATTCCCGGGGTCCCGGCATCGGACACATAGGCGATATTCCGCCCCTCCAGCAGCTTCGAAACGATGAGCGGACTTTTCCGTGCTTCCACTTCATCATAGAGACTTTCCAGCGGGGTCGTAATGCCATAGAAATTGAGAAGTTTTCTTGTCCTTCTCGTGTCCTCGGCGGCGATACCATCGACTTCACGGAGGATACGAAGGGCCCGCAGGGTGATATCCTCGAGGTTCCCGATCGGCGTGGCGACGATGTAAAGTGTCCCTCTTTTCATAATAAAAGGACCGTATAACGTGAATCGTAAAACGTGAATCGTAAAACGTGAATGTTGAAACGTGAGGCGATTTCCCGAAGCATCCATCCCCCCGCGTTAATCCGTTAATCCGCTAATCCATAATCCGCTAATCCGTAATCCGCTAATCCGTAATCCCCTAATCCATAATCCCCCAAGAAAATATAGTCTTTAAGTTTTCCCCTTTGCCACTGATTATATCATCTTCAAGTTTTTCACTCTGCCCCTCTGTCGCTTTGCCCCTTTGTCGCTTATTTATTATTCCACCAGATCAAAAGCGTTCATGAAGTGGTCCACCTGGTGACCCTCCGGCGAAAAAAGGATGGCGACCACATCGAACCGGGCTTTGCTGTCCATGCTTTTCCGTTCTTTCAGGAAGTGAAGGGCGACCTTCGATAATTTTTTCTGTTTTCGTTCGTCGACGGCCGCTTCGGGCGGTCCGAACTTCAGGGACGTCCGGCTTTTCACTTCCACAAAGACGAGGATTCCTCCGTCCAGGGCGACGATATCGATCTCGCCCATGCGGCACCGGTAGTTCTTTTCAACGATGGTATAGCCCCTGTCCAGCAGATACCGGACGGCCGTGTCTTCCCCTCTTTTTCCCCCTGTGATGGGACCGGTCACAGCTCCCCCCTGATGCGGAAGGAGTTTCTGTGTATGTCACAGCGGCCGCAGGTCGCGATCGCCTCACGGTGTTCCTTCGTCGGGTATCCCTTGTTTTTCCTGAAATTATACTGGGGGTACCGGTCATGATAATCATCCATGATACGGTCACGGGAAACCTTGGCGATGATCGATGCTGCGGCCACCGAGAGGGACCGTGAATCGCCCCGGATGATCGCTTCCTGCGGTATCGGCAGGGTCAGCGTGTTCAGACCGTCTATGAGAAGGTAGTCGGGAACGACGGAAAGGGAGGCGACGGCCTGTTCCATGGCCAGCAGGGTCGCCTGGAGGATGTTTACTCTGTCTATGACATCGTGTTCGGCTGTTCCGATGCCGACGGCACGGGCGTCATGAAGGATGCGGGAATAGAGACGTTCGCGTTTCAGGGGTGTCAGTTTCTTCGAGTCGCCGATCTCTTCGTTCCGGTATCCCGGGGGGAAGATGACAGCGGCGGCCACAACAGGACCCGCCAGGGGCCCCCTGCCTGCCTCGTCGATCCCGGCGATGAACCGGTAGCCGAGCCGGCGGGCCTTTCGCTCGAAGCTGTCCATGTTACCGGCGACCCAGTTCCTTGATGCGAGCCTTCTTGCCTCTCAGTCCTCTCAGGTAGTACAGCCGTGACCGACGGACCCGTCCCCGTGTCACCACTTCTATCCTGTCGATGATGGGTGAGTGAAGAGGAAAAGTTCGCTCCACGCCGATCCCCGATGATATTTTTCTCACCGTGAAGGTCGCACGGTTCTGGCCGCGTTTTTTCCTGATAACCGTTCCCTGAAAGACCTGGATTCGTTCCTTCTGTCCCTCGACTATTTTTACGTGGACCTTTACGGTGTCTCCCGACCGGAAAGCGGGAATGTCCACGCGCATCTGTTCTTTTTCGAGCATGTCAAGAGCATTCATTGGTACACAACCTCCTCAATCTATGAGCTGTCAGCCGGCGGCTGTAAGCTTTCGGTTTTTTTCGGTGCTTCTCCTACCGTTTCCCCAGCAATCTGTCAAGAACAATAGCGACGGCTGAACGGACCGAAAGATGATTATAATCGGTCAGTCCCATGATCGGTTCCAGGAGATAATCGGCACCGTCTATCACCTCCGTGGCAGATCCCCAGCCCGTTCCAAAGACCAGGAGATAGGCGTCACGTCCACGGGCCATGATCCTTTTCAGTTCCTTGAAAGATGTCGTTTTCAAACGGGGTTCGGCGCTGGTCGCGACCGTTTGAACGCCGCGTCCCGCCCCCTGTTCGATGTCGGCAACCACGTCTTCCAGGGTACATTTCACCGTGACACGCTGAAACGCTTCACCGCGGGAGGGGTTATAGGTGACCCCGTACCCTTCCTGCCAGTGGTGGATGATCCTGTTCACGTAATCATGCTGTTTCAGGATCGGTGTGACGATATAGAACCGCTCGATACCGTAGGTCCTGACAGCCCTGGAAATATCGTGGATGTCCATGTTCGTCACCGACGTGGTGACGATGTCTCCCCGTTTGTTGAGAACGGGGAAGTGTAAAAGAGCGAGATACAGACGGTCCGTGTTCATGGGGTGCTGTGTCTATGAACTGCGGTCGCTGACAACGGCGGTTCCATCAGGATGTTCCATCCTCCCGATTCGGCTCGCCGGTCAGCTCCTCCAGCATTTCTCTGTCTTCCTTCGAGAGGCCGGCCGATGCCAGCAGATCGGGCCTTCTTGCCAGGGTCCGCCTGAGCGCCTCCTTCCGGCGCCACTTGTCGATATTTTTCTGGTGACCCGAGAGCAGGACGGCGGGCACCTCCCATCCCCTGAACTCTCGCGGCCTCGTGTACTGGGGACCCTCGAGAAGACCCGTGGAAAAGGAATCATATATGACCGATTCCGTGTTTCCCACGAAACCCGGGACAAGCCGAGAAACAGCGTCGACGACCACCAGCGCTGCAAATTCTCCCCCGGAAAGAACGAAATCGCCGGCGGATATTTCCCGGTCGATAAGGTGCTCCCGGACCCGCTCATCAACGCCCTCATACCGCCCGCAGACAAGTACGAGCTGCTCGTGCCGCGCCAGTTCTTCCGCGGTCTCCTGGCAGAAGGTTTCCCCCTGGGGAGACAGCAGAATGACGAGGGCTTTTCCCCGGTCAGGTGCCGCTGCCTCGATCGCCCGGGCGATGGGCTCTACCTTCATGACCATTCCGCCGCCGCCGCCGAAGGGAGTGTCGTCGGTCACCCGGTGCCGGTCGAACGCGTGATCTCGAATATTATAAAGGTTGACCGCCACTATTCCTTTGTCGAGAGCTTTCTTCAAAAGACCGTGGTTGAGGGTCGATTCAAATATCTCGGGAAAGAGCGTTAAAATATCGAACCGTATCATCCCGCCTTATAACCCGTCGATCAGCGTCACGGTCATTCGTCCCTTTTCAAGGTCGATTTCCCTGACAACGTCGGAAAGCGCCGGCAGCAGGATCTCCCGTTCTCCACCACTTACCAGGTACACATCGTTACTTCCCGTGGGGAGGATATTTTCAATATGACCGAGCCATTGTCCTTCCCCGGTAAAGACATCGAGACCGATTATCTGGTGCCAGTAATATTCTCCTTCCGGCAAGGCCCCCAATCTGTCGGAGTACATGAAAACCGATAAACCTATCAGGACATTTGATGTTTCGATATTGGAAACACCTTCAAGGTCGAGAAAAAAACTCCTTCCCCGATTCGTGACGGACGTAACCGTGAAAGGAGTTGCCCCATCGCTCCGGTTTCCGATGAATACTTCATCAAGGGATTCCAGCAGATCGGGAGAATCCAGAAAGGAGCGAACTTTAACTCTGCCCTTCAACCCGATGGATTTGACGATTTTCCCTATTTCGAGCAGGTTTGTCACTATTCAATTATTTCAAGAACCGCCCTCTTGTGAAGTTTGGAGGATGCGGCGCTCAGGATCGTCCTCATGGCTTTTGCTGTTTTCCCCTGTTTGCCGATAACCTTACCAAGGTCTTCTTTCGCCACTCTCAGTTCGATAACGGAAGTCTGTTCGCCGATAACCTCGGAACAGTCAACCTGCTCAGGATAATCCACCAAAGCTTGAGCAATGTACTTGATCAAATCTTTCATCGTAACAACCTCCACTCATTGTAAAAGGTTAACAGAAGATTATTATCCTGCCTCAGCCTTCCTTTCCTCCGTCATGAGCCCTTTTTTTCTCAGCAGATCCGAAACGGTCGCTGTGGGTTTCGCCCCCTTTGACAACCATTCTGCTATACGGTCCTCTTTGACGTTTATTTCCGGCGGATCCTGAAGGGGATCGTAGTTTCCGACGATCTCAATGAACCGGCCGTCCCGCGGCGCCTCACTGTCGGCCACCACGATCCTGTAATATGGTTTTTTCTTTGCGCCCATTCGCGTCAATCTGATTTTAACTGCCATTCCGTCCGCTTATCACCTCCTGTAATTATTCGAGAATAAACACCGTTTTTATCACATGTTATCTGTTAATTAAAGGGAAAATTGCCACGTCGAAGGGATTTCATGCCACCCTTCGTCAATTTTTTCATCATTTTCCTCATCTCGACATAGTTCTTGAGCAGCCGATTCACGTCTTGCACCGTGGTACCGCTTCCTCGGGCTATCCTTTTTCGCCGCTGGCCGTCTATGATCTGGTAGTTCATGCGCTCCTTCGCCGTCATGGAATCGATGATCGCCATGGTCCTGACAAGTTCTTTCTCATCGGGCGCGGCGTTCTTGAGGGCCTTGATCTTACCGAAACCGGGTATCATTCCGAGAATATCCTGGAGGGGCCCCATTTTCCGTATCTGCATGAGCTGATTTTTCAGGTCGTCGAGGGTGAACGAATCCTTTCTGAGCTTTTTTTCCAGATCCCGCGCCGCTTTTTCATCGATGGTCATCTGGGCTTTCTCGACCAGCGAGAGAATGTCACCCATGCCCAGAATTCTTGAGGCCATGCGCTCGGGGTGAAATACTTCCAGTGCGTCTATCTTTTCCCCCGTACCGATGAACTTTATCGGCCGGTCGGTCACCTTTTTCAGGGACAGCGCCGCCCCGCCGCGGGCATCGCCGTCCATTTTGGTGAGGATCACCCCACTGATGCCAAGCAACTCGTCAAAGGTCGATGCAACATTGACGGCATCCTGGCCGGTCATCGCGTCGGCGACGAAGATGATCTCCGTGGGTTTGACCGCCTCCCTGATCCGTTTCAGCTCATCCATGAGGGCTTCGTCTATATGCAGGCGACCGGCTGTATCGATGAGAAGGGTGTCAAATCCTCTGGAATCGGCATCTTCAAGGGCGTTCAGGCATATTTTCACGGGGTCTTCCTGATTTCGAGAATCGTAGAATCCCGCCTTGACGCGTTCGCCCAGGACCTTGAGCTGTTCGATGGCCGCGGGCCGGTATATGTCCGCGGAAACAAGGGAAACCCGGTGTCCCTGGCGCATCAGATGACGTGCCAGCTTTGCCGCCGTCGTTGTTTTCCCGCACCCTTGAAGTCCGACGAGCATGACAGGCGCCGGGAACCGGCCGGACAGCCGAAGAAGGCTGCTGTCGGTTCCCATCAGGTCCACCAGGCGTTCATGGACTATCTTGACGATCTGCTGGCCGGGGGTGATGCTCTCGAGAACTTCCTGTCCCACGGCCCGTTGTCGCACATCTTCGATGAATTCCTTGACGACCTTGAAATTGACGTCCGCTTCGAGCAGGGCGATCCTGATGTCCTTCAGGGCCAGACGGACATTCTCCTCATCCAGAATACCCCTGCTTTTGAGGTTCTTGAAAACGGAGTCGAGTTTCTCGGTCAGGTTCTCAAACATTTGTTGTACTTCCTTTTTCCTTCATCAGCCGCCGGTTTTTCTGACCAGGCAGTTTATTCCCCTGATCCTGACCTCGATGGTTTCGGAGACGGCCTCTGCCTCCTGAAAGGTCCCGTATCCCTCGAGTATGAGCCGGTACCAGGTCCCCTTTGCTCCGAGCTCCACCTGTTCCACCCGGGGCGTGTACCCCAGGGAGGCGAGGCGTTCTTTCATCCGTTCCACCCGAACCGTGTCCTTGAAAGAGGCGACCTGCACAGAATATGGACCAGAAGCGGTCTTTACCGGTTCTTTCACCACCGGTGCGGACGCCTGTTCGACAGGCGCTGCCGTCGTTACCTTCTCCTGCGGTTTTTCTACTGCCACTGGCGGTGCTCCCTGCGGCAGTTTCTCTTCGGCCTTCGGTTCTTCTTTTTCCTCGGAGCGCGGCAGGGTTTCATAAAAGGTCAACCGTATGTCGTCGCTCTCCTGTGGAGACGTATCCTTTTCGGATGTCCGTGCCCGGGCAAGCATATCAGCCGATGTTTCGATGATCTTTTTCGCGACGGCGTCGGGAATTTCCTTTGCGATCTTCTGCGGATAGCTTTCTATGTTCTTACCCACCATGACGCCGCCGATGAATGCCCCGGAAACCATCAGGGCTATCCCGATGGTAAAGAGAACGAGGCCGAGTTTTCCCAGCCTGAACTCGAAGGCTTTTGAATTCCGTGCCGGCATCAGAAAGGTCACTTTCATGTAGCAGTTTCAGGCCGACCGGTTCCTGAAAACTGAATTCAGGAGCCCGGCGGCGGGTCACATCCGTTCCGGTGCCGTGACTCCCAGTAACGTCAAGGCGTTCCTCAAAACCGTACCAACGCATTTGACAAGGAACAATCGTGCCAGTGAAAGTGCCTTGTCATCGGTAACGACGCGGTGCTTATTGTAATAGCTGTGGAATTTCGATGCAAGGTCATTGCAGTAAAATGTGATGCGGTGCGGTTCGAGCGATACGGCGCTTCCCTCGATAAGTTCGGGGTACCGGTCGATTATCTTCACCAGTTCATGTTCCTCCGGAATAGACAGCAGAGCGACGTCGATATCGTCATATCCCGGAATTCTTTCGTAACCACGCTCCGCCGCGGTTCTCATGATGCTTGCGATCCTGGCGTGGGCGTACTGGACGTAATAGACGGGGTTTTCGTTCGATTGTTCCTTGGCGAGCTCCAGATCGAAATCAAGGTGGCTGTTCGAACGGCGCATGAGGTAATTATACCGTGCGGCGTCCCGGCCCACTTCGTCGATGACCTCGCGGAGGGTTACGAACTCGCCGGCTCTCGTGGACATGGCGATGGGCCTGCCCCTCCTGAGGAGATTGACGAGCTGGACGAGAATGATCTCCAGGTCCTCCTTCTCCCTGCCGAGGGCCTGTATGCCGGCGTACATGCGGGGTACGTATCCGTGATGATCGGCCCCCCAGACATCGATGACCCGTTCGAATCCCCGGGAATACTTGTTCAAATGATAGGCGATATCGGCGGCAAAATAGGTCGGCTCACCGTTCTCCCGCACCACGACCCGGTCTTTCTCGTCACCGAAAGCGGTCGTTTTGAACCAGAGTGTTGCGCCGTCACGGTAGATGAACCCCTTTTCCTCCAGCTCGCCGAGCAGCGCCGATACCCCGTCGTCCCGGTAGAGCTCCCTTTCACTGAAGTAACAGTCGAAGACGACGCCGAACTCCTTGAGGTCATCCTTGATTCCTTCAAGAATGGAAGCGGCGGCATAGTCCGTCATGAGCGGGACGACCTCATCATCACTTTTTAAGAGAAGGGTGTCGCCGTACTGTTCTTTCATGTCCCGCGCCAGGCCGGAAATGTAATCCCCCTGGTAACAGGTTTCGGGAAACTCAACCGCTTCGCCGGACAGCTCGCGGTATCGAAGCCAGACCGACCTGCCGAGAATGTTCATCTGCTTCCCTGCGTCATTGATGTAATATTCTCTCGATACCTCATGGCCCGTTGCGGCCAGGATCGCCGCCGTCACATCTCCGATGACGGCCCCCCGGGCATGGCCGACGTGGAGCGGACCCGTGGGGTTGGCGCTGACGAATTCAACCTGAACCCTCATGCCTCCACCCATGTCCGATTTCCCGTAGTCATCTCCCCGCTCGTCCACCTCTTTGAGCAGTGTGACCCACACATCTTCTCTGATGAAGAAATTTATGAATCCCGGCCCGGCTATTTCCACGGAATCCAGGATTGCGTCATGATCATCGATATTCTCCACGATGGCGGCCGCTATTTTCCGTGGGTTCGTCCGCTGGAACGATGCAATGGCCATGGCGATGTTCGTCGCATAGTCGCCGTGGGTCCCCTCGCGGGGGAGTTCCACTTCGACGGTCGGAAGGGTGCAGGGCGAAAGAAGTCCCTTTTCAAAGCAGGAATGGATTGATTCGGTGATAAGGGTGATCAATTTCTTTTTCATGAGGGTTCCGATTCCTCCAGGACATAAAAAATGAAAAAGTTGGCAACAGGGCCAACCTTTTCAGGGCTCTCAAGTTGCGAGGTTTTTACAAATATTCTCCATGTCCTGTCAACTCATTTTTTCATGCTTGTTCGTTGGAATGATCGTCATCAATTTACCAAATTTTGCCACTCCGGTATATGAGGATATAGAAACAGTGACGAAAATGACAAGAAGCGTTCCCAAAGACCACAGACCGATTTTATTATTCAGCATGAAGAGGAATCCGCCAGGGGGCCGTTCTTTATTGACTTTGTTGCAAAAGGGCCTTTATAGTAACTAACATCTGTTGTGGGATAGTGGTTGGCGAAATCTCTTCTCGTCGTTTCAATCATTATTATTCACCCTGTGATACGGAGGGCTTTATGAGGAAAATCATTATCACATCAATGATGATCGTCCTGTTTTTCTGCCTGCATTCTCAGGTGCTGGCGGCCTATCACATCGTTCTTGAGAACGGTGCGGAATTTTACACGCATCACTACTGGGAAGAGAACGGTCAGATCATGTTCTATGCCCGTGGGGGAATTATCGGTGTTGAACGGAGTGCCGTGAAGAGAATTGAAAATTCAGATATGCCCTCCCGAGAGCAGAAACCGGAACCAGTGTCACTTCCTGCCGGGGAAGAGACACCGGGGAAGCCATCTGTGGCCGGTGAAAAGAGTGATGCAGTGCAGGCCGACATCCCGTTGATGATGGCAAAAAAGAAACAGCTTGACAAAGAAATAGCTGAGGCTGAAGAAGCTTTTGGCAGAGTCCGCAACAGTGGAAACGAGAAGGAACTGGAAAAAGCCCGAAACCGCCTTTCCTCGCTTCTCTATCGCGAGTCCCAACTGTTCAAGGAGGCCAAGGAAGCGGCCGGCGGAAAGGTCCCCGACTGGTGGAATGCAAAGCCCGGTATATAACCAACCCTGAAGGTGAATTCGGGTTGATGGTACGGTTCACGGTTAATACCATTAATTCCGGACTTCCTCCCGCCAGGCAACGATTGAAAGGTCATTGAGGGGTACAATATATTTGTCCTTCAGAGCCGTATCATAAAAGAGGTCTCCGCCGTTGTGCATGAGGACTGTGGAACCCCAGACGGAACCGCAGAAATTGGAAGAGCTGTTCAGTTCAATTTCATCAGCCCGCGGAGCATAGATGAGCCCCTTGAGGGTTCCTGTATTGTGAAACCGGATGCCCGCAGCTGAGTTGGAAAAGAGAGAGAAATTTGCGGGGTCCCCGGAAATTTTGATAACCGACGAATCTCTGGCATTGAAGATGTCGAGACCGGTAAAACAGCAGTCCGGTTCCTTGAGATACATATGTACCTCATTATGCGCGTTCATGATTTCGAGCATCTGCCCCTGATTGAGCGTGACCGAACCCTCGACATAAATATTGACCGGTCCCTCCGAGGCGTCTATCACAAGTTTTCCGTTTGCCCCTTCTTTTTTATCGATGATGATTTCATTGAAATAGTAAGTCCCTGCTGTGATTGTTGCTGTAATGCCTTCCACGTTCAGTATCCCTGGAAGTGAGCCGTTGTCATTATTGAATTGCACATGATCAAAAGAGTCATTGTAACACTGGTTTAGAACACCCAGTGGATCAGGATTGATCCACCCTGATTCAATTCCTTCGACGCCGGTAACGGTGTACTTTCTTTCCGGTGTTCTGAAATCTGCCCGTTCGTCCGGGTTGTCCCCGTCGGTACCGAGAATCACGTCACCGTCGATATAGGTGCCATCCTCGATTTTCACTTTCCCATTGGAACCTATGTCACCTTCACCGGTTGAAACAAAGTCCGCGTCACCCGGTTGCGGTCCCCGGCGGTGATCGTAACTGTATACATGTCCCCTCGATTTTCCATCGAATTTATTGTTGCCGAATGCCGCAAAAGGAATTGCTGGGCCTGTTTCCCTGATAAAGTGCACAGCCACTGTAACGGATGCATTTTCAGGCCCTGTTCCAATGCTGCGCATGTAGTAGATGCCGGGCCCCGTCATGTCAATGCCCGTAATTTCGAAGGCGAATCCGGCCGGGACCCCCGTTGCTGCCATAAAGGTATTGAATTCCTGGTTTGTTGATGGGATGTCGAAAGTAGCATGTGCCATGGCCTGTTCCAGGGTGGCAATGGCATAATGAATGCCGGCCTCCGCGTTATAAAGGGCCTGGGTGCTTGATTTGTAATTCCTGCTGATCTTTATGTCCGTCGAGGTCTGCATGACCGCCGTTGTTCCCAGAACGATCAAAATTGCCATGACAAGAAGAGCCGACACAAGGACAATGCCTTGCTGCCCCATGATCCCCCTGCTGATCGTATATATATTCATGACCGACCCGTTCATTTTTTTACAGTCCTTTCACCTTTCGGTCTTGCAGATTCAGGTTCCGCGGTTGGACAGTCGTCTGCAGGGTGTAACGCCGGAAATGATCGTGGTATACGGGATGGATATATCGGGGGTCTGATTCGTCACACTGTATTGTCAGGGTGAGCCGTATCCGTCTTATATTGGAAAGGACGGTTGTTGTATTCCCATCCTGATCGAAGTATTCAAAGGTCAGTGTATCGATATGTTCTGCAACAGGTTGATACGAGCCGTTTTGTGATTTCCGGCCGAGCTTTCTAATTCCATCACACGATGTGTAAATGCCGTAAGTGATCTGTTCATTTGCATCTCCGGTATCACCGTCGGGGGCGTCAACGCTGTTGATGCCGGTAATATCCTGAGTAAACCGGATCCGGCAATCACAGGCTTCCTGTATCCCCGCATTGGCGGTGCCCAGAGGGTCATATCCGGCCATTCGTATTTCCCGGGCCATGATATCCATTGCAGACCGGGCGTTTTGCTGCATTTCGATAATGTTTTCCTGAAGATTGTAGGAACGATTTTCGGCGATGAAGACGGCATAAAGCGCTCCGATGACAATAATTCCCAGTGCCATGCCTGTAAGTGTTTCGATAAGTGTAAATCCGTGAATTTTTGCCAATCCGTTCATGATAACCGTCCGATCTCAGGGGGTGACGATAGTTTTCAGTTTGACCGTTTTGGGCTTTCCATAACGGTTCCAGGAAACGCTGACTTCTATCGTTGACATGCCTGTTCCCGGCGAATTGGTCAAGACCGTCCACTGCCGGGAGAACGTGGCACCCACCTTCTCTGGTCCGCCGCTTGTCAATTTGCTGTAACCGGTGTTTTTCAAATCTTCCAGGGTATCCTGTGCCAGAATTGTGGCGTTGGTGAGTTCCCTGCTGAAGGCATTTCCGTTTATGACTGTTGCCGTTACGGTCATGATGCTTGTCAGGGTGATGGCAATGATAAAGATGGTAATAAGAATTTCGAGTATCGTAAATCCCGTGATGTTTTTGAATTGCCTCATGATGATTGTTCCCCCTTGCTTTTTCACAAAGTTGCTCCTGTGCATCCTAACTCCAGGTCCACACATGACGGGTCATGGCCGGACCGGCCGATGCTTATCCATGCCTCTGATTATGGGGGGATCAGTCAGAAATTCGATGCCCTGCTACGGGGGCTCGAATCGTGAATGCAATCATTCTGTATCAAAAACCACTGAAAAAGGTAAATGCTCAATCCGCCCGGACGTCCCACCAGGAAACGACGGTCATTTCATAGCGGTTTGAAGGATAGAGATCCTTCAACGCCGTATCAAAGTAAAATTCGCCACCGTTCTTGATATCGGCGGTTCCTCCCCAGACAAGGCCGTAGGCGTCGGCGGAGTTCTTTATTTCCACGTGGGAGTACGGGGCGTAGATCATGCCGCGGAAGTCACCGTTGTGCTTGAAGATGACATCCTGTGACGAGTTCGAGAACAGCTTGAAGTCGGTGGGATTGCCGTTGGAATTGATGGATGCGCCCGTCTTTGCCTCCAGGTCACCCTCGGATATGTCCACGGTGCCGCTCAGATACACGTTGACGGGGCCCGCGGAGGCGTCGATATTGAGCGTAGCACCGTTCTTCAGGGTCAGGCTCGTGATATAGTAGTCGGCGCCGCCCGGCTTGCCTACCAGGGTCAGGGTTTCGGCATTCCCC
>JAFGTS010000045.1 GCA_016933965.1 Deltaproteobacteria bacterium
AACTCAGCGGGAGAGTGCTACCTTCACACGGTAGAAGTCACTGGTTCAAATCCAGTACCGCCTACCATGAAAATCAAGGGGTTACGGGTCATCCCGGAGCCCCTTTTTCTTTGTATGTGACCACATTTTGTGACCGGTAGCGTTAGAGAAGGTCTCCTCAAGCCTTGATGCGGCTTCAGGATTGGTTTCAGAGAATGAGAGTCACAGCCCCGCAAGCTCTCTTTCCCGGTTTTATGCATATCTTCGATTACTATCCAAACCTTTAATGATATGAGTGAGACGTTATTTAAAATTTTTCCGTTCAGTCGTTTTTGCGGCCCTGGCTATGAGATAATCCATGATCGGATAGATCATGGTGCCCGATATTCTTGTGAGAAAATAAAGCATTTTGGTTTCAAACCCGGGCAGGATCAGATATTTCCCGCGTGCAATATCCCGCAGAATGATGGCAGCCACCGATTCTGCCGACATGGCCTTGACATTTTTCGACAGTGCTTTGGTTACGTAAGGCTTTAATGCTTCCGCATTGACAAACATCGGTGTCTCTGTATCCGGTGGCAGTGCGACGGATACCCTGATACCCAGCGGTTTTACTTCGGCGCGCAATGTGTCGGAGAAACCCATCACGGCGAACTTGGAAGCACAATAAGCCGTATATCCAAAAACTCCGAGAAAGCCTGCAACCGATGATATGTTTATAATATGACCGGACCCCCGTTCAATCATCCCCGGCAAGACTGCCTTGGTGACATGTACGGTTCCATGATAATTGACATCCATCGTCCGTCTGAATATTTCCAGATCCAGATCCTGAACACAACCGGGATGCGAAACACCTGCAGAATTAATTACAAAGTCGGGGAGGCCCGCATCTCGACTCATCCGGTCTATGGCTTCATTGATCGAATCGGGATCCCGGACGTCGGCTGAAACCGCCCCGATATGTACGCTCGGATTGTTTTGAATGCTTCTGATGATTTCCAGGGCACTATCCAACGTTTCACGGTTCCGTGCCAAGAGATGAATATGGCACCCCTGAGTAGACAGGTTTTGAGCCAGCGCAAGACCGATGCCGCTGGACCCGCCGGTTATGAGTACCTTCTTACCCCGGAAAAAACTTTCAAATCTCATATCCGTTACCTCCATGCCCCAATAATACCCAGCAATTCAAGTAGGTTATTCATCACTACGGTCCTGCTGAAAAAATATCTTGACACAATCCGACTCATCTATTAATTAATTGAACGTTCATTTAATTAATTCTGAGGATATCATGGCACGGAAAAAAGATAAAGCACCAATTCGAAGGAAGGAAATTCTCGAGCATTTTCAGAATGTCATTGTCGATGAGGGAGTTGAGGGGGCATCCATCGCGAAAATCGCAAACCGCATGGGAACCCACCCCAGCCTTCTGATCCATTATTTCAGTTCAAAAGAAGAAATGATCATAGCCTTGGTGGATTTCATATTGGAGCAGTATGAGACGACCTTTGTTAAAAAACTCGATGAAATTCACGATCCGGCCCAGCGGTTTGAAGCGCTCCTCAACACTATTTTCGGAGTTGATTGGATCAGTCTTGTAGACACCAAGGCCTTTTACGCGTGCTACTACCTCAGTCTCAGAAACGAAAGGGTAAAGGTCCGATTTCAAAAGATGTACATGCGCTTTCGAAACTACCTGATCCATGAAATTGAAATGTGCATGAAAGAGGGAATCATTGCAGAAACGGAACCTCAAAAGGATGCCGACTTCATCATCGCACTCGTGGAAGGACTCAGTTTTTACCGGAACATCAGCGGCGGCAGGAGGACGTACCGTGAACTCGGTCTGTATTTGAAAGAAAAGGCCCTGACAATACTCAAACAACAATAACGAGGAGGAAATGGATGGGAACAGACACCGTTATCCGTGAGATTTTCGAAACGATGCCGGCACGGTTCCGGTCCGGCGAAGCGGATGCCACCATCACGGTTGTCCTCGGCTTTGATATCGAGGACATCAAATGGACCCTTTCCGTTCGCGGTGGCGGGTGTTCTGTAACAGACTCCTTGAAAAAAAATACCGATGCCGTGATCAAGACCGGGAAAGAAGAATGGATCGGTATTGCCACCGGTATGGCCGATCCCGTTGCCCTTTTCCTTGCCAAGAAGCTCTCGGTTGAAGGGGATATGGGAGCGGCCCTGGCCGCCATGAGCCTTTTCGACACGTACGTTTCGGACCTGGTTGTTATTAAGGACCCTTCGTGGATCGTTGACACCCTGGGAACACATTTCACTGTCGATGAGAACGGTCACTTCATGATTGAATCCTGCGATTGTACGGACCTGGCCAAAGAATACGGAACGCCTCTCTTTGTCACCTCGGAACAACAACTCCGCGAAAATATCAGAACGGTCAAAGCGGCTTTCATCAACGCCTATACCGAAAATGAAGTCAACGTGATGTGGGCCATTAAATCAAATACCACGTTAGCCTTTCGGAAGATCATGAACGAAGAAGGTGTGGGAGGAGATTGTTTCAGTCCTGGAGAAATTTATGCCACCTTTATTTCGGGGGCGGACCCCGAGCTTTTTGTTTTGAACGGTTCCGACCGGAGCGAAGAGGCTTTTCGCATGGCCATTGAAATCGGCATGCGTATCACCCTGGATCATCTGGATGACTTATACATCGTCGAGGCGCTTGCCCGTGAGTACAACAGGCAGGTTCAAGCATTCATACGGGTCAAGTGTGAACTGCCGAGTCTTAAATCCGTAAAGTCGACTTTTGCCCCGGGGATCACTCTCCCCTTGGAAGTCCTCAACCTGAAGTTCGGTGTTACCTATGACGAGGCAGTGGAAATAGCGCACGCTGCGCACCAGTTTCCTCATGTCATGATAGAAGGAATTCATTCACATATTGGTAGAGACGTGCATCTTCCCGATCACTGGTACGGATACGCTTACGACATGGTGGAGCTGTGCAGCAGATTCGGGCGTGATACAGACATTACTGCGCACATTCTGGACCTCGGCGGGGGCTTTGCCGAAAAACGCGATCCTTCAAGCCATGACCTGTCAAAGCTGGCGGCGCCGATTGAAGACTATGCCCGGCAGGTTGGCGAGGGAATCCGTCAGGGGTGCAGGGATTTTAATTTCCCCCATCCCCGTTTGTGGATCGAACCGGGGCGTCATCTCATCGGGACAACGACAGTCATGATCAGTCGTGTCGGGAACGTGAAACGCACACCCGGCATCGGTACGTGGGTCCATGTTGACGCCTCCTGCAATTTCCTGCCGTCGGTGGAACGTCACAACGGCATGAGCTACCATCTGCTGGCAGGAGCCCGGGCACGGGCACGGGCAGAGGAAGTGGCCGATGTGGTCGGTCCCAACTGTTCCGGAGATATAATTCAGCCCCGGAGGAGATTGCCCCGCATGGAACGGGGTGACCTTCTCATCTTTCTCGATGTGGGTGCCTACAACCAGGTCGCGGCAAACCAATTCAACAGTATCCCCCGCCCTGCCTCGGTGCTGGTCAATGGTAGCAAGGTCGATATCGTCCAGGAACGAGAAACCATTGCAGACATATTCGCCCGCCAACGGATACCGGCCAGATTTCTCAAGTGAGCGGAGGCTTTGAAACCGGCCGGTCCGGAGATTAGTCCGTCATGTAGAAAGAAAGGGGGTGCAAACCATGAAAATCCCGAAGAAAGGGATGCGGAAAAAAGAGCTTTTTGATCTGTTGGAAGAATATCGTTCCGATGATGTGAATTGGCGCAGCGGGCGGGTTATGGGTTACATATATGACGCCGGGCGTGAGGCAGAAGCGGTGGGAAAAGAAGCGTACATGATGTTTCTCACGGAAAACGGCCTTGATCCCACGATCTTCCAAAGCCTTCTGCGCCTCGAAAACGATCTGGTATCAATGGCAACCTCCCATTTAAACGGAGATGCCGACGTTGTCGGAAACTTCACGAGCGGGGGCACGGAGAGCATCATTCTCGCGGTAAAAACAGCCCGTGATTACTTCAGGGCTCGGAAACCCCATATCAAAGAACCGGAAATGATTCTGCCCATGACGGCGCATGCTGCCTTTTACAAGGCGGCAGAGTACTTGGATGTACGCCCCGTGAGAGTTCCCGTTGACAGCAAGACCTTCAGGGCCGATGCCGGTGAAATAGCCAAAGCAATCGGTCCGAACACAATTCTTCTCGTCGGTTCGGCCCCGTCATATGCCCACGGTGTTATAGATCCGATCGCGGATATTGCCGCTTTGGCGTTGGAAAAGGGATTGCTCTTTCACGTGGACGCCTGCGTCGGCGGATTCATGCTTCCCTATTTCCGGCGCCTCGGGGAACCGATTCCGGACTTCGACTTCGGTGTCCCAGGTGTAACTTCGATATCGATGGATTTGCACAAATACGCATACACACCGAAGAATGCCTCCATGGTCTTCTATCGCACGAAGGAACTGCGGAAATACCAGCTTTTCGCTTGCTCGCGTTGGCCCGGGTATACCGTTGTCAACACTGCGGCACAAAGCAGTAAGTCAGGAGGACCTCTGGCCGCCGCATGGGCCGTTCTTCATTTCATCGGTGACGAAGGATACCTTGAGATTGCACGTCATACCCTTGCAGCAACCCGTAAAATGGTCGCCGGCATAGAGGAAATCGAGGGACTCCGCATTATGGCTCGACCCGACATGTGCATGTTTTCATTCACGTCGGATACCATCAATGTATTTCATATTATTGACGAGATGAAAAAGCATGGTTGGTACATCCAACCGCAGCTTGAATGCGAAGGTTCACAAAAGAACATTCACATTTCGATAAACGAATCAAACGCCGGTCTTATAGATGAATTCCTGTCCGACCTGCGTGCAAGTGTTGAAAAGGCACAAACAATCAGCTCAAGCAATTTTGTAAACGATGTAAAGCAGATACTTATAAGCAACACCGGGGAAGTGATAGGGGATGAGGATATCTCCCATCTGATGGGCATGGTAGGCGTTGAAGGCAATCAGCTGCCGGAGAGCATGGCGGATATTAATGAGATTCTCAACATACTGCCTGCTGAATTACGCGAGCGTGTACTGATTCACTTCATCAATGAACTCTTTCATTCATGAAAAGCAATGTATCAAAATGAAAGAAAGTCCAACGGCATAGGGCAATGGATTGTCCGGAACACCGGGTCAAATACTGAAGGCTGCCCTAACTGTATGAGAAAATAATTGAGATGGGAGGTTCAGGTATGACGGCGAAAAAAGGCAAAGCAATAAAAATAGACCCGTTATTGATGGTGGTCTTATCGAAAAGATTCGAGGCCATCAGCCGCGAGATGGCAAATACGATGTTACGCACGGGCCGCTCGGGGAACATCAATACGGCGAAGGACTTCTCCTGTGGCATAACCGACGCGCAGGCGAGAATGGTATGCCTTGATGAAGGTTTGCCCGTCCACATCGGCGGGGCGGGACTGGCGGCGAAGTACATGACCGATGTCTCTGACGACATTCGTCCGGGTGACTGTTTCATCCATAACTCACCCTATCACGGAAACAACCATAACGCCGACCACACGTTAATGGTACCCGTATTTTATCAAGGAAAGCATATTTTTACCACCATTGCCAGGGCACACCAGGCCGACATCGGTAACCATGACCCATCCGCATATGTTCCCTTTGCCAGGGATATTTACGATGAAGGCGCCATTGTCTTTCCCTGCGTCCGCATACAGCAGAACTACAAGGACGAGCAGGACATAATCAGGATGGCCAAAGTCAGGATACGCGCACCTGAGCAATGGTACGGTGACTATCTGGCAGAGCTCGGCGCGGTGAGGACGGGCGAGAAAAGAATTATGGAAATGTGTGATAAATACGGCCTCGATGTCGTGATGGCCTTTGCCGAGCAATGGCAGGAGTATGGCAAACGAAGGATGATCGAAGCAATACGGGCCCTTCCCAAAGGTGTCTGGGAGAATGAGACGCGGCATGACCCGCTTATTTTCGTCGTCCCCGATGGAGTGCCCGTCAGAGTCAGGATGGAGATAGATCCTGAAGAGGCTTATATCAAGCTTGATTTCACCGATAACATCGACTGCATACCTGCCGGATTAAACATGTCTGAGGCATCCGTTATAGCCTGTGCCGTCGCCGGCGTTCTGAACAACCTTGATCCCACGCTCCCCCATAACTGGGGTGCCTTTAGCCGTATATTAATTACCATGCGTGAGGGAAGCGTGGTCGGTCGGGTACCTCACCCCGTTTCCGCTTCAATGGCAAGCACAAACATTGCTGATCGCGTGATTAATGTGGTCCAGTCCTGTTTTGCCAAGGTGCGGGATGATCTGGGCTTGGCGGATGGCGGGCTGGGCATGCCTGCTGCCGCAGGGAGCATTTTCGGCGTGGATTGGCGCAGAAACAATGCTGTCTATGTTCGCCAGCTTATTATGGGTGCTATGGGTGGTCCCGGGCATTACGGTTACGATGGGTGGCTGGGTTATGGAATACCTGTGACCGGGGGCGTCGTCCATCTCGACTCGGCGGAAGTGGACGAACTGGCGTTACCTATTCTCATTGAAAAACACGAGCTCATCACGGATTCGGGAGGAGCAGGCCGGTGGCGTGGCGCACCCGGTGTAGAGTGCCGTCAACGTCCACGGCATGACGCCGGTTCATGGGGTTTTATCAGCGATGGGCACTACAATCCTGCCCAGGGCGTGAACGGTGGACAGGCAGGACGGCCTTCCGATGTATGGAAATACGATATCAGTAAGGGTGAGGAGTCCAAAACCGATTTGCCCAAAATCTCATTGGAAATGGTGCAGCCGACGGAAATGCTGGTATCGGAGTCCTGCGGCGGCGGTGGTTTCGGGGATCCTCTCGAGCGTGATCCTGAAAGGGTCAGATATGATGTGCGCGAGGAATACGTTTCTCTGGAAGCGGCGCGGGAGGTCTACGGTGTTGTCCTTGATACCGGGCCTGAGCTGTATGCAGTTGACCTTAAAGCCACCAAAACATTACGAAAGGAACTCAAAAAGAACAGGGAGGCCGTAAAATGAGTTACAGATTATGTATCGATATCGGAGGGACATTTACCGACCTTGTTGTAGTAGACAGAAAAGGACATGTGAATATATATAAATCGCCGACCACTCCGGATAATTATGCCGATGCATTTATCGACGTTCTCAAACAGGCGGCCGGTTCCTACAAAATTCCCCTGGAAAGATTCATGGAGGAATGCAGCACCTCGGCGGGAGGCTACTTTGCACATGGTTCCACGGTAAGCACCAATGCCATCATTGAGGGAAAGGTTGCGAAGACCGGACTCATCTGCACACATGGTTTTCGTGATGTCCTGACCGGACGGGAGGGCGGCAAGGAGGAACCCTACAACTGGCAAATGGAGTATCCGCTTCCCTATATTCCACGATACCTGACCGTGCCCGTTACGGAGAGGGTGAATTCTGAAGGTGAAATTGAGAGGCCCCTTGATGAAAAAGAGGTGCGTGATGCCATTAAAAAGCTGAAAGGCTTCAAAGTAAATGCCATAGCCGTTGCATTACTCTGGTCGATAGCAAATAACGCGCACGAGCTGAGAATCGGAGAACTCATTGAGGAAGTCTGGCCGGGTATTCCCTATAGCCTGAGTCACCAGGTAAATCCATGCATCAGAGAATACAGGCGAACGTCATCGACTGCCATAGATGCTTCTTTAAAGCCGCTTATAAGCAGCTATGTAGCCATGTTACAAAAACGGCTGGCTGAAATAGGCTACAAGGGGGAGCTTTCGTTATTTACCTCAAGCGGCGGTGTCGTGTCGGTTGATGAGCTTGTTAAAAGGCCTGTTTACAGCGTGGATTGCGGGCCGGCACTGGCGCCGAGTGCCGGGAGACTGATCGCGGGACATGAATTCGGGGTTGATAACATCATTACCACGGATATGGGAGGAACAAGTTTTGATGTGGCCTGCATCACGAACGGTGAACTGGCCGTTACCCGTGAATCGCTGGTGGACACCCATATGCTGGGCATTAATAAGATCGACAGCAAATCAATCGGTGCCGGCGGAGGCAGTATAGCCTGGGTGGACAGCGGTGGGTTACTGCATGTCGGTCCAAAAAGTGCAGGGGCCATGCCCGGTCCCGCCTGCTATGGCAAAGGAGGTACCGAGCCGACAGTCACCGACGCGAATGTGTCTCTGGGATATCTTGACCCCGGTTTCTTCCTCGGTGGAAAAATGAAACTTGACGCCGGCCTGGCTGCAGAAGCTATTAATAAAAGCGTTGCGAAACCTTTAAAACTCTCAGTGGATGAAGCTTCCTATGCCATTTGGGGGGCGGTGAACGTTGAGATGTGCAATTTGATACAGGATATCACTATCTGGAAGGGCATTGATCCGCGTGAGTACATGATCGTTTCCGGTGGAGGCGCGGCAGGCCTGCATATAGGGGCTATTGCCTCGGATCTGGGCGTGAAGAAAGTGTTAATCCCGCGGGTGGCTGGTGTTCTCAGTGCCTATGGAGGAGCCTTCGCGGAGATCACTTCAGAGTTCAGCGCCAGCAAATTCACAGAAAGTGGGACTTTTGACTATGAAGGCATCGGTGAGATATTGGAGAACCTGGAAAAACAGGCAGCGGACTTCCTGCAGCGCATGGGGGTGCCGAAGAAATTACGCAAAATAAAATTTTATACGGATGCACGGTACCCCAACCAGGTATGGGACATCCCAATACCCCTGCGCAGCAATAGAATCAGCGGTCAGAATCAACTTGAACGGCTGGTGAACGATTTCCACAATACCCACGAGAAGGTCTTCACGGTGAAAGCACCTGAAGAACCCGTAGAGTTCATATACTGGCGCGCCGTGGCGATCGGTAAGCCGACTCGGGTAGCAATGCCGGAACTGCCTGCAGATTCGAAAAGTGCTGATGGCGCTGTTAAAGGAAAGAGGAAAGCATATTTCCGCGAACTTGGAGGAAGAGTGGATACCGCGGTCTATGACGGATCAAAACTGAAGCCGGGTAAAAAGATTCCCGCTCCTGCCATCATTGAGGAACCAACGACCACGGTGCTAATCATGCCGGGCTCGAAAGCATCGATTACAAAATACGGTAATTACCTCATTGAAATTGGACAATCATCGGGAAAAACGCGCACGGATAAAAAATGATCGGGTACACATGGGATGATCATAAATAAGATGTAAGCTGAAAATTTGGTGGTGGGTCTTGGTAGCGGTTTTGGTTCAAAAAGCCGTCACCAGGGCGTATTTTGCGTACACAGAAAATGTGTAACTATTGAATAAATCAGGATATTTATATTCGAAAAATCCCTTCACACGTTAGAAGTCACTGGTTCAAATCCAGTACCGCCTACCATGAAAATCAAGGGGTTACGGGTCATGCCGCAACCCCTTTGTTCATTTTGTGACAGGCAAACGTGTAAAATAAAATATTTTCTTCTTGCGTTCTTGTTCGTGATCCGGTATGAGCACTGCAGCGAAGATGGTGTCTTATGACGATTTCGCGGGGTGTGTCCATACCGCCCATGAAGCGACTTTTTATAAGTTAAAACAGTGCATCCCGGGCTTTCAAACAGGGATGGCCGATTGCCGCGATCATTGCGGTCCTTTCTTTTCCACGCGTCCGGCGGGTAGAGATTTGTAAAACGCCGGACCAGGAAAGAAATGAAAGAACACACACATGCGCCGCGCGCGCACGAAAGTACCTCCACCTCCACACATCACTCCCACTCACAGTTTTCACGAGGCGTCTTTGGCGCCCTGATCCCGGAGATCCAGCGAGCCGTTGCCGCCGAGGGGTATATTACCCCGACGCCCATCCAGGAACAGTGCATACCGCACCTGCTGGAAGGACGGGACCTGCTGGGAAGCGCCCAGACCGGTACCGGTAAAACGGCGGCCTTTGCCTTGCCGCTCCTGCAGAGGCTTTCAGGAAGATCCCACCGTCCCCGGAAAGGGACACCCCGAGCTCTCATTCTTGCCCCTACCCGCGAACTCGCGGCGCAGATAGAAGAAAGCATCGGGACCTATGGGCGATTTCTTCGTCTCAGACATACCGTGATCTTCGGAGGGGTCAACCAGGTCAACCAGGTCAAGGCCCTGAACAGGGGAGTCGATATACTCGTGGCCACCCCCGGCCGGTTGCTTGATCTGATGCAGCAGGGCTTCATCCACCTGAATGAGGTGGAGGTCTTCATTCTCGACGAAGTGGACCGGATGCTCGACATGGGCTTTATTCCCGACATCAAGCGGGTATTGTCCAAACTCCCGGCCGAGCGACAGACGCTGTTCTTCTCGGCAACCATGGTACCGAAAATAATGGAGCTGGCCTACACCATGGTCCACAACCCGGTGCGGGTTGCCATCGAGCCCGACAAACCCACGTTGGACAGCATTGCTCAAAAGGTGCTCTTCGTGGGGAAAAGGAACAAGGATGCGCTGCTGGTCTCCCTCTTGGGTGATCCCACGATCAATAAGGCCCTCATTTTCACCCAGATGAAGCATGCCGCTAACAAGGTGGCGGAAAAGTTGTGCGCGGCGGGTATCCACGGCACCGCCATCCACGGCAACAAGAGCCAGGCTGCCCGTACCAGGGCGCTTGATGGATTCAGGCAGGGCCGTTACCGGGTACTGGTCGCCACCGATGTGGCGGCACGGGGATTGGATGTGGACGATATCACTCACGTGATCAACTACGACCTTCCCGCGGAGGCCGAGACTTACGTGCACCGCATCGGGCGGACCGCCCGGGCGGGGGCGAACGGTGATGCCATTTCGTTCTGTTGTGCCGAAGACCGGGCCTATCTGCGGGAAATCGAACGGCTGCTGGGTAGGCCGGTGCCCGCAGAGATGGAACACGCCTATCATAGCGACGAGGCGTTCCGCTCTACCCAGTCCGTCGCGAAGACATTTGTTCGCAGTTTCGGCAAACGACAGGGCGGACGTTTCCATAGCAGCTTCACACGCTCCCACAGCAAAAACAACGGCCGCGGCAAAATGTGGTAATCCAACGCCGGGTACCAACTGGACATTACGCCCGGTGATGGTGTATATGCTGTCACAAAAAGTGCAACTGTTCGGATCGTGAACAATTCCCAGTTCGGCGAATAGAATATGTGAAGGTTATATCGCCGATCGATGCATTCCTTCCGTGATGCCCCCGGCGGTTCATACAGCTGACTCTGAATCCTGACAGTTTCTCGCCGGATGATTTCCGGCGGTCATTAATCCCGATATATCAGTAGCTTTTATAATGAAACCCTGATAGAAGCAGGGACATTGATCTGTCGGTCGACCGGCACCGCCGATGTGACGGCCGGTCCGTGGAAAAAGTACTCCGGAATGCCGGATTCAGGGAGGTTGCAAAGGATGGGTTCAAAACAGAAAGAAACGGTACTGGTACACAAAAACTACTTCGAGAAAAAACTGCAGGAGCGACGGGCCCTTCTGGCAGAGCAGGGCCTCGCGGCAGCGGAGATCGAGAAAGATACCCGTGTCAAGGAAATACGGGCAAAGATGAGGAAGATGAACGCCAAGCTGAAGGTGATCGCTGCCATCGGGATGAGGACCGAGGAGTTGGCGAAGATGAAGGCCGACAGGCAGGCTGGAACAGAAACGAAGAAGGAGGGGAAAGAAAAAGAATCGCAGAAAGCAGCCGAAAAGGGAAAGGAAAAGAAGAAGAAAAAGAAAGAAGCCGCGGCTGAAACGGAATCTGAAGAATAAACACCCGAACAACGATTCTGCGGCGACACCCCGGGGTTTGACCGGCGGATGTGAAGCATGAACCCACAGCAGGATCTTCAAAGGGAGGTGTCCGATGGTTCGTAAAGTCAAGAACAGGAAAGACGAGGTCATCGAGGTTCTGAACAAGGCCCGTGCGATGGAACTGCAGGCGATCCACCAGTACATGAACCAGCACTATAACCTGGACGACATGGATTATGGTGAGTTGGCCGCAAAGGTGAAGCTCATAGCGATCGATGAGATGCGCCATGCGGAAATGTTCGCTGAGCGGATTAAGGAACTGGGCGGTGAACCGACGACGGAATCCGCCGGGAAGGTCAAAAAAGGGCAGGGTGTCGAGGCGGTCTTTCCTTTCGATGCACGGCTCGAGGACGAGACCATGGATGCCTACAATGATTTCCTCCTGGTCTGCCGCGATAACGGTGACAGTATCAGCATGAAGCTCTTTGAGACCATCATTGATGAAGAGCAGATTCACTTCAATTACTTCGATAATGTGAGCGAGCACGTCAAGAAACTCGGCCCCGCCTACCTTGCCCAGAAAGCCGGCACGCCGGCTGAGACAGGGCTTCAGAGCCAGGGATTCGTCGCGAACCAGGGAGGCGACGCCTGATATCAACTGGCGGTCGCCTCTGGAAAAACTTGTTGCAGCCGCTTTCCCTCCCGGTGTCGGGGGGAAAGGGGCTGTTGCGTTCTTCTACGAACGGGACATATTCCCCTGTGTCCCGACATCTCTCAAGACCCCAACGAAACACACTGGAAAAGCGACGGAACGTTATGAAGAAGGTCGGTACCCCGACCTTTTTTGCGTTTGATATTGTAATAAATAGTTAGTATATGTAACTTTTCGAGATGCATGTTTGGTATTGCGTCTTGCTTTTTAAAGGGATGGTAGGGATGTCCTGCCGTTTATGCAACAGAAGGTGGTTGAAATCATAAGATAACGAACAGTATGAAAAGGAGGTGTAAACGTATGAAGCACATGAGTCAGATTATCACCGCATTAATGCTGATCATTGCAGTGACCGTCGGATTCGGCGTGACCGCCTGGTCCGATGAACCGGTTCTGCGAATGGCCACCACAACGAGTACGGATAACACAGGTCTCCTGGACTACCTGGTCCCCCAGTTCAAGGCCGATACGGGGGTTGAACTGCAGTGGGTCTCGGTGGGGACCGGCAAGGCCCTTGAACTGGGCAAGAACTGCGATGTGGATGTACTGCTTGTTCATGCGCCGGATGCCGAAATGAAGTATGTCGCCGATGGATACGGCGTTGACCGGCAGCAGATCATGTTCAACGATTTCGTTTTTATCGGACCCCCCGCTGATCCTGCCGGTATCCGGGGGAAACGTGTGGTCGACTCGCTGAAGACCATTGTGGATAAGAAGGCGCGTTTCGCCAGCAGAGGCGATAATTCGGGGACCCACAAAAAGGAACTCGAGCTCTGGAGTGAATCGGGAATTACCGTTCCTGACAAAGAGGAGTGGTATATCCAGACAGGTCAGGGCATGCTCAACACGATCAACATCGCGGCAGAGCGCGATGCCTATACCATGACGGACCGGGGGACCTTTATCAAGTATGAGGATAACTGGAAGGGGAATCCGCCCCTGATCATACTGGTTGAGGGTGACAGATCGCTGAGAAATCAGTACAGTGTCATTGCTGTGAATCCGAAGCGGTGTGACAATGTGAAGTATGACCTGGCGACGAAGTTCAGGGAATGGATAGCATCGGCGAAAGTCCAGAAGAGCATCGGTGAATTCAAACTCATGGGCAAGCAGCTGTTCACACCGAATGCCGGTGAATAACGGGGGACAATGGATTATCTTCTTGACGGTCTGCGTCACGCCTTTATCCTGCTCTTTTCAGGGGACGTGGAGACCTATTCGGCCGTCTTCACGTCCCTGAAAGTATCAAGCCTGTCCATTGCGGGGAGCCTGATCGTCGGGATCCCCGCCGGGTTCTTTCTGGGGTACTATGAGTTTGCCGGCAAGAGGCAGTTACGGGCCATAGTGGACACGCTTCTCGCCCTGCCCACCGTCGTGGTCGGTCTCTTCGTGTATGCCTTTGTGTCTCGTCGAGGTCCACTCGGTGAATTCGGACTGTTGTTCACCATTCCCGGTATCGCCATTGCCCAGATGATTCTGGTCCTGCCCATCGTCATGTCATTGACGGCCACGGCGATCGAGAGCCTGGACAGGAGGCTCAAAACGACCATCCTGACCCTCGGTGCCCGGGGAAGACAGATCATCATGGCCAGTCTCCTCGAAGCGAGATATGCCGTTCTGATCGCCGCGGTCACCGCTTACGGCAGGGCCATTTCGGAAGTGGGCGTTTCCATGATGATCGGCGGCAACATCAAATGGCACACGAGAACGATCACTACGGCGATCGCCCTAGAAACAGGCAAGGGGCAGTTCGCCATGGGGATCGCCCTGGGAATCGTCCTCCTGTCGATTGCGTTCCTCGTGAATTTCGCCCTGACGGCCCTGAAGAGACGAATGGCATGAATACTCCGCCCCTGTATACCCTTGAGCAGGTGAAATTCGGCTATAACCGGCGTTTCACCCTTTCCGTCCCCGATCTTTCCATCGGGTGGAATACTTCCATCGGATTTGTCGGACCCAACGGGGGTGGAAAAACAACACTTCTCAAACTCCTCGCCTTTCTTGAAACCCCTCATGAGGGTAGCGTCTTCTTCAAGGGGAAACGCATCGGCGGCGATGTGTCCGCAGTGCAGCGAAAGGTTACCATGCTCCTTCAGGAACCCTACCTTCTCAAACGGTCCGTGTATGAGAACGTGTCCTACGGTCTGAAGGTCCGCCATGAAACAGAACATCTCCGGGAACGCGTCTTCCGGGCCCTGGAACTGGTGGGCCTTGCTCCCGGGGAATTCGCCCGGCGGCGGTGGCACGAACTTTCCGGGGGTGAAGCGCAACGGGTTTCCCTGGCGTCGAGGCTCGTACTGGAGCCGGAGGTGCTGATCCTGGATGAGCCCACGGCCAGCGTCGATCAGAAGAGCGCCCTGCTCATACAGGAGGCGATCTGGACCATGAGGTCCCGGTCGCGTATGTCTCTCATCGTGGCAAGCCACGATATGGCGTGGCTCGGCGAGGTGGCCGACGAGGTATATACGGTCCGCCGTGGCCGTGTCAGTCGCAGCGGGCCAGAAAACAGCATTGAAGGACCCTGGAGTTCCAGGCCTGACGGTTTGTGGGAAAAAACGCTGGGTGACGGGCAGAGGATAACGGCCGCGACGCCTCCCGAAACAACGGCCGGAACGGCGCTTCTGGAACCATCCGATATCCTTGTGGCCGTTACACCTCCCGGCGGCCTTTCGGCCAGAAACGTTCTTCGAGGGACCATCATCCAGATGACACGGGATAATTCATCGGAAAAACTGGTAGTTACGGTGTCCGTGGCTGACCTGTCACTGCACTGCAGCGTGACGAGGGCCGCAACGGAAGAATTGCGGCTCATTCCCGGTAACGAGGTGTTCGTAATTTTCAAGGCAGCTTCAATCCGCTGGCAGTGATGAACCGTCACTCCCTCGCGCCGCCCGCCTTTTCAGGGAACACACAAAACACAGCTCCCCCTTGAGGGTCCGGTATCCGCATTCGGGACAGAAACGGGTTTCATCCGCCCTGCCGCTGCTTCCGGACGAGAGCTGTTCCCGCATTCGATTCAGATAGTTGAAGTAGAAATCGGCCTTGATGCCGATCATTCTTTTTTCGATCTCCCCCATGATGTCCTTGTAGACCGGTGAGGTAGCGCCACGTGAGTAGGGGCAGGTTCCCGTAGCGGTATCAATATTCCTGAGCTTCACGTACCATCCCGTTTCTTCGTCGGTGAGCTTTACCAGCGGTTTGACCTTTCGAAGCAGCCCGGCCTTTGGTTCCAGGACCGGGTATTGCCGTTCGAGATACCCCATCTGCCAGTGCAGAACGTTCCCCAGGAGCGTGGCTGTTTCGTCGTCGAGATTATGCCCGGTGACCACCACGGTACATTCCAGGTCCCGGGCCAGCCGGTTCAGAAAATAGCGTCTCACCGTTCCACAGAGCGCGCAGGCCCTTCTCCGGTGGATCCGCAGGGCATGCTGAAAGGTGAAACCCATGAGCTCTTGAAAGGTGTGAACCGAAAGGGTGAGATCCCGTGCCGCCGCGAAGGTCCGGACGATCTCCTCCGAGCGCCGCGAGTAGTCTCCGAAACCCATGTCGATATGGACGGCATGAACGGTATAGCCCTGCTCCGCCAGGATATCCCATGCCGTCATACTGTCCTTGCCGCCCGATACGCCGAGAAGAAGGGTGTCCCTGTGCGTGAACATGCGGTACTCTTCAATGGTCCGCCAGACCTGACGGAAGACGAAACGCAGAAAATGGCGCTCGCAGAACTTCGAGTTATGACGCGGGGCATTGATGCGGGCCGGTTCACCGCAGACGGTGCATTTCATGGTGGTATCCTTTACGGTAGAATTCTTAAAAAAGGTAACATATTTAATGTGTTATAACAGGAATGCATGATTGGGTCAAACCGGTTCTTATGCAAGCGGTTATGATGCCCGGAGAGCCCGGCAAGCGGTACTCATGAGTACTAGAATCAGGCTCGTATTATCCATGCGATCAATTAGTGATACATGAAAAGGAAATTATGAGATAATGGCGGCAAAAGAAAGGAGGTGAGACCGGTGAGATTCCTCTATAGAAGATATCATACCATCTGCGACATCATGTTCCTTCTCGGGGTGTGGGGTATCTTCTGCCTCATCTGGTTGTGGAGCTTCAATCCTTAGACATAGTGCTTCCATCCCCCGGATTTTCCGGGGGAAGTGAGGACAGTCCGTCCTGAAGACTCACGTTGTTCGTTCCGTATTCTTCCTCGCCCAATCCGAACCATTTCCCGATATTCAAATATCTGCCCATCCATGTTTCCCGCGCGGGTTCGCTCAGGTCGACCCTGCTTGCCTTGATCACCGACGGAAGGATGAGCAGGGCGCCGACGGTCGTCGCCGTCATGGTGATCGCCAGCAGAATTCCCAGCAGCATGATGGGAATGAAGCTGGAGAGCAGAAAGACGAAGAACCCGCAGATAAGCGCCAGTGAAGTGAAGATAATGGCCTTCCCCGTCACGGCCAGAGTCCGTTCGATCGTTTCGTCCACACCGTATCCCCTCGCCCTGTTATGCCTGAAATTATTGAGAAAATGGATCGTGTCATCAACACCGATGCCGATGGTGACGGCGGCGATAACCGATGTGGGCATATCAAGGGCGATACCCAGCCAGCCCATGATGCCGAAGTTGATGAGAACGGCCACCCCCATGGGGATCAGTGCCAGAAGGCCCGCCGCGAAATGCTGGAAGAGCAGTATGGCGATGATATCGACAACAACCAGGGACAGTATGAGGCTCTGAAGCTGGCCCGTGATGAGGTAGTGGGACACCTGGACTTCGATGATGGGAAATCCCGAGATAGTATAGGATGCTCCCGGTGGAAGGTTCCGGTCAAGATACCCGCTGATCCTCTTCCCGATCGCGTCGATCTCAGCGGTGCCGACCGGTTGTCCTTCCTTGCGGCAGAGCCGTGCCAGGAGATCGCAGGTGCGGTAGTCAATATCGACAAAAGGTTCAAATTCATCAAAACGCCCGTCCGAATCATCGTCATCGCCTGCGTAGATCTCCAGATAATCCTGTATGTCCGTCCTGTTCGTCGGGATTGCGTAGGCTGCGGGGTCGTCGTTATTCATGGCCATATGCATGGTCTTGATGAAGTCGGAAAAAGAATCCGTCCTGCCGATCTTCAGGTCCCTGTTTTCATCCGTCTCGAGCCAGTTTCTGAAGGCTTCGAGGGCGTTGAGAAACTCCGGCGATTTGACCCCGTCGACGGAACCGGAATTTATCAGGATATCGAACCCCCAGCCGCCGCCGAACTTTTCACCGATGGTGTTGATATCTTTCCTGACGGAACTGCCTTTTTTGAAATAGCTGACATAGGCCGTATCGACTTCGAGCTGGAGAAAACCGGCGATGGATATGACCAGGATAATGACAATGGCCACGACGACCTTCCGGTGATGTCGAATGGCACCCCGGGCCATGAGGGCGATGATGCGGTCCACGATCGTAACGCGGGGTTGTTTCCGCCGGTTCCAGAGCCCCTGGGGCCGTTCGTGGGGCAGCATGGAGAGGCTGGCGGGAATGAGGGAACTGGCTGTAATAACGGCGAAGAGTGCCCCGATCGCCGAAAAAAAGCCCCACTCCCGGACGCATGAGAGCTGGCTGGGAACGAGCGTCATAAAGGCTATGAAGGTCGTGAGTCCCGCCAGAAGGACCGTCAGGGAAATGTGGGTCATGGATACACGAAGTCCCTCCTCCTTCCCCGCCGCTGTTATCATGTCGAAGTCGGCATAATACTGGTTCAGGATGTGAATGGCGTATGAACTTCCCACGGCGATCATCAGCGTCGGGAGCGAAGAGGCCATGACGGTGATCTTAAATCCCAGGTGTCCCATGAGGCCCAGGAGCCACAATTCGGCCAGGCTGAGCGATGCCAGGGGGAGGATGACGCCGCGGACCGTTCGGAAGTTGATGTAGAAAACGGCCATGACCACGAGCATGACCAGGGGAACGAGCACGATGAAATCGGAGCGGATGTAGTTGACGACCCGGACATAGACGATGGGCATTCCCGTGGATACGATCCTGAGGTCCCGGTGTCCCTCGATTATTTCGATGAGTTCCCGTGCCACGGGGTCCCGGTCTTCCACATTGATGAACTTGATGATGACACCGAAATCGCTGATCTCTTCCGTGACCGGGTCGCGGCTGTAGAGGGCGTTCTCAAAGGACGGGTTTCTCTCCAGCCGTTTCCTGAACGAGGTGATGTCTTCGCCGGTCTCCGGCAGTATCCTGTTTCCTTCCTCGTCTTCTTCTATGAGATCTACCACCTCCAGGGTGTCTTCAGCGCCCTTGATGTCTTTCATTGTCAGGGGGGAAACGATCTCGTCGATGAATTCTTCCTGTTTCAGGGCCGTGACCCGCTCGATCTCTGCGCGGAGTTTTTGCAGGTTCTTTGTAGTAAGGATCTTTTTGGTGCCGAAGAGTTTTGTTATTTTTCGTTCCAGGAGCCGGCGGAAGGGGGGGGCGTCGGTAAAAGCGGCGGAAAGCTCGGCCCCGCTGATATGCACACCCGTTGTGATCTCGGTGAGCCGCTGCAGGCGTTTTTTTTCACTTTGAAAGGAGAAGTCCTTGAATTCCTCGATGTCCCTTAAAAGCTCGTGAAATTTTCGGATCGTCACGGGGCTCCAGAGGTCGTCGGCAGAGACGGCCATGACTACGAACTGGCCGTTATCCCCGTAAGTCTCCTTCAACTTGTTGTAGAAGATATACTTGCTGTCATGCTTGGGCATGATGGTTTCAATGGAATTGTCGATCTTGAGCTTCAACATGCCCGGCGCGAGGATCACGGTGATGAGAGCGAGGATGATAAAGACAGGTATGGGATGTCGAATTGCGAATCGAATAAAGCGGTTCATCTATGGAGAAGACCCCCTCAATGGATCGAGCGTCATTTGACACCAATGGTGCCTATAAGTCAACAGAAGTTATTTTCTATTCCTGCTTTGGCGTGCCGGGAAGCCCATGCCGGCGTGTTCCGGCGGCCTCATTTCCGGGGCAGGGCGTGCCATCTTCCCCGCGCCGCCTGTTGGTCAGGTAGGCGCCCCCGATGACGAGGACCGCGCCGGCGGTAAGGGACCAGTCGAGCCGTTCCTGCAGGATGAGAGCGGCGAGGATGATGGCGCTGACGGGAACGAAATTAATGAATACGGCGGCCCGGGACGCCCCGATCTTCTTGATACCCTGATAATACCAGGAAAAGCCGATGACGGTGCCGAACAACCCCAGGTAGGCGATGCCGAGCCAGTCGGTCGTCGAGTAGGTCGTGATGTCCCGGATCAATCCTTCAGTGCAGGCCGGAAGGAATAGTGCAACGGCGCCAATGAGGCATGAATAGGTCACCGCCGCCATCGGTGAGATGTCTCTCATGGCGGCCTTTCCGATGAGAGAGTAAAGCACCCAGCTTGCCACGCACCCGAGGATCAGAAGCTCTCCTGTTCCGAGGCCGCCCTGCAGGATCGTGAGCGGAGCGCCCCTGGTTATGACTATGACCGCCCCCGAGACACAGAGGAGGATGCCGAGGACGGATGTCGTCCCCAGGCGTTCTCCGAAGAACAGGGCCGCGAAAAGGGCGATGAAAATGGGATTTGAAGCAATGATAAGAGAGGCCCGGCTTGCCGTGATGATCTGTAAGCCGGAAAAGAAAAAGACATTGTAGGCGAAGACCCCCGACATTCCCAGCAGGAGAACCGGCAGAACCTGGTGCCGCTTCAGCCGCGGCAGCGATCCCTCGATGTGCCGGGTCGCGATGACAAGAAAAAAGGAGGCAATGGTGAAACGAAGAAATGCCGCGCTGAAAGGGTTCACGTCCTGCGCCACGATCCGACCCGCAATGAAGGTTCCGCCCCAGAACAGGGCCGTGAAAAGGAGTTTTACATATACCATCATGACCGTTGCAGTTCCCTACAGGAATTGACCGGCAAGCCAGTAGAGAAACATCCCCGCGAGGACCGTCCCCGCCAGTGAGCGTGTTTTCAATGCCACCAGAAACGTCGGAATAGCGACGAGCAGCTCCGGTGTCGTCACGTCAAGGTGCCGGGGAACTCCGGTCGTCAGGAGCAGGGGCAGGATCAGGGCGCTCAGAATGGCGGCCGGGATGTATTCGAGCCATTCCGTGAACCACCGTGGAAGTGCCCGGCGGGAGAGAAAAAGGAGAGGAACCAACCGGGGCACATAGGTAACGACCCCCATGCCGAGGACCACAAGGATGTAATCGCGCTCGATCATGACCCCACCTCTTTTTCCCTGAACAGTGAAGTTCCTTTGAGGATAACACCCAGCGAGGCGGCCGCGATCGAGGCGATTACGATGTAGGCATTCCCCTCGAACAGGAGGGAAAGTATGACGGCGCAGACCCCTGCTGCAAGAGCGACGATTACGTATATGAGCCCTCTGATCTGCAAGATGAGAAGGCAGATGAACATGGCGATCAGGGCGTAATCGATTCCGAAGGCTCCGGACGGAATGAAGTGGCCCGTGTAGCCGCCCAGGACCGTGAAGAGGACCCAGGTCAGGTTCGACGTATGGTTCAGGACCAGGGCCCGCCGCCAGTCCCAGCCGCCGTCCCTGAATCTGGCGATGTTCAGAGCGAAACTCTCATCGGTGATACCGTAGGAGAAAAGGGAAAGCCAACCGGGCCCGATATTCCTGAGATGAATGGCGAGGGAGGAACTCATGAGCACATGGCGCAGATTGACGGTAAAAGTGGTTGCCACGATGGGAAGAATACCGGCCCCCGCGCCGAGCATGGAAACGGCGATGAACTGGGCGCTTCCCGCATATACCAGGAGTGACATCAAAGCGATCTCCAGGCAGTTCAACCCCGCCTTCTGGGCGATTATCCCGAAGGCGAGGCCGATGGCCAGGTATCCGAGGCAGATCGGCCAGGCGCCGAGAACGCCGTCGCGGATCGCTCTCTTCCAGGTATCATTCATCATCGTCACCGGATTGAAAATCCTCGCCGTACACGGTATGGCTGCCGCGTATGGGCCGTGTTCCACATTTCAGAAGTGAAGGGTTTTCCCCGGACTTCTCTCTCGCTCTCTCGCTTTGCCCCTTTGCTACCGGCGTTTCAGGTATCAAAAACGTTTCGAACCGGCAAAAAGCGGATTCGGGCGAAAGGCCCTTGACACGTAAATGCATCGGACATACTACACTGCCGGGGCTATGTCAAAGCCGCTTTTTGTGTTGCCGAATTGACAGACCCGGTGAGGTCATGTATAGGCAAATGGAACGGGCTGTGCCCGGCGAGAACAGGTGTGCAGGGGGTCAGGTCATGCAGAATTTCGTCTTTGAAAATCCGACAAAGATCATTTTCGGCAGGGGGCAGATCAGAAAGGTCGGTCCCGAGACGGCCCGGTATGGGAAGAAGGTGTTGCTTGTCTACGGGGGAGGCAGTATCAAGACAAACGGCATCTATGACCAGGTGCTGGACTCACTGAACGGAGCGGGGATCTCCGTTGTTGAATTTTCAGGTGTCAGGTCAAATCCGGTATTGTCCCATACCCGTGAAGGGATCGCTCTCGCCCGTGAGGAGAACGTTGACGCGGTGGTTGCCGTGGGCGGCGGGAGCGTGATCGACGAGGCGAAAACGATCGCGGCGGGAACGAAAGCCGATCATGACGTATGGGATTTCTTTATCGGCGCCCGGGTCATCAAGGCAGCCCTTCCCGTCCTGACGGTCCTCACCCTCTCGGCGAGCGCCTCGGAAATGAATCCGGCGGCCGTCATAACGAACGAAGAAGGCGCCCATAAATTCAGCATCAATTCACCGTTCATCAGGCCGAAGGCCTCCATCCTTGATCCATCGGCCCTTTTCACAGTAAGTCCCGCCTACACCGCTTACAGCGCCGTCGATATCATCACCCACATGCTCGAGGGATATTTCAACAACGAGGAACCGGACAGCATCCTTCAGGACCGGCTGGTGGAGGGCATCATGAAAACCCTCATGGAAAGCACCGAAGCGGTCCTCCGGGATCCCGAGGATTACAACGGACGGGCGAAAATGATGTGGTCCGCGACGATCGGGTTCAATGGGCTGACCGTTGCCGGCATGGGACGGGTCATGCTGCCGGCCCACATGATAGAGCATTCCCTGAGTGCCCTCTATGATATCGCGCACGGCGCCGGTCTTTCCATAGTTCTCCCGGCATGGATGAGCCACACTGTTCAGGCAGGGCCTGCCAAATTCGCCCGCCTGGCCCGTGAGGTTTTCGGGGTCACCCAGCCGGATGATGCGACGGCGGGCAGGGCGGGGATCGATCATTTGAAGAATTGGTTCGCTTCCATCGGCAGTCCCGTATCGCTGGCGGAGGCGAACATCCCGGCGACGGACATCGGGAACATAGCCGCCAACGCGGAAGAGCTCGCACGGGTATGGCGGCTGAACGATTATACACGGGAGGTGATCGCCGATATCCTTGACATCTGCAGGTAACAGGAACGGGGACATGCCGGTTGCAATGACTGCAATTATTCTGACAGGCGGCAAAAATGTTCGAATGGGGTCGAACAAGGCCTTTCTGAAGATCGGTGAAGAACGACTTATCGACCGAACCATTGGAATACTCAGGGATGTTTTCACGGAGATCATACTGGTCACCAACACCCCCCTGGAGTATCTCGACCTGGGCGTCGCGGTCGTGACGGACGTGATAAAGGGGAAATCCGCCCTGGGGGGTATCTATACCGGTCTCCTGCATGCCTCCTGTGAGTATGTATTCGTCACGGCCTGTGATATGCCCTTCATACGGAGGGATTTCATCATGCACATGGTGCGGCAGGCCGACGGCTCGGCCGACGTGATCGTTCCCCGTGTTCCTGAAGGATTTCAACCCCTCCATGCCATCTATTCGCGGCGGTGCCTGCCCCGGATAAAGCGGCTCATTGACCAGGACCGCCTGAAGATCACCGGATTTTACGAACAATCCCGAATGACCGTTATTCCCGGGCACGTCATCGATTCCTTCGAGGGCGGGCCGCGGATGTTTTTCAATGTGAACACGCCGGAGGACCTGTCGGCAATACCCTTACCCGATTGATTTTAGTTGACAAACACAGCTGTATCGGATAGTGGTTTCCAGAATTTACTATAATGGTGAATTATCGGTGTCTTTTGCATTTTGACATGAAAAGGAGGGATTCATGGCGGAACAGAAAGTAATGAATCGATGGTATGTGGTCATCGGAGCGATCCTGATCCAGCTCTGTCTCGGAGCCATTTATGCGTGGTCCGTGTTCACCCCGAAGCTGACACTCCAGGGAGGGATGTATAATTTCAGCGCCAGCCAGGCGGCCTGGGTGTTTTCCGTGGGTCTCCTTGTCTTTGCCGTGGTGATGATCATATCAGGACGGATCATCGGGCAGATGGGGCCGAGAAAGCTCGCGACCCTCGGTGGTATCGTCCTTGGTGTAGGATACATGCTCGGCGGGCTCTTCGGCAGCACTTTCCCGGCCCAGTTGATCTTTATCGGCATTATCGGCGGTGCCGGCATCGGCCTTGCCTACGTGGTACCCATTGCCGTGGGTGTCAAGTGGTTCCCCGACAAGAAGGGTATGGTCACCGGCCTGGCAGTCGCTGGTTTCGGTTTCGGCGCCACCATCTGGGTCAAATCGGCCGGCTCCTGGTTCGATCTTCTGAACAGGCTCGATTTCTTCGGCCTGGGGGGAGTACAGAGCGTTTTTTTCCTCTACGGCATCATTTTCCTCATCGCCGTTGTTCTTGGCAGCATCGTCATGGTCGATCCACCGGCGGGATATTGTCCTGAGGGCTGGACCCCGCCCGTGAACAATGCGGGCGCGAAAGGAGCTTCCGCGTCGGGTCTCGTCGATTTTGTTCCCGGAGAAATGCTGAAAACCCCCCAGTTTTACATGACCTGGGTAACCTTTCTCTTTTCGGCGATAGCAGGCCTGATGGTCATATACTGCATCAAGCTTTTCGGTATTGACAAGCTCTCAGCCGGCGGCATTGAGACGGCGACCGCATCAGCCATCGCCGGCACGGCAATGGCATGGTACGCCATATTCAATGGTCTCGGCCGGATCGTCTGGGGGACCGTTTCCGATAAGATCGGTCGAAAAATGGCCATATTCCTCATGTGCCTTTTCCAGGGGATCATTATGCTGCTCTTTTACAAGATGGGCGGTGCCGGTGTGACCCTCATCATCGGGGCCTGCATCATCGGGTTCAACTTCGGCGGCAACTTCGCCCTTTTCCCGGCGGTCACCGCGGACTACTTCGGCAATAAGAACGTGGGGCTGAATTACGGATATGTCTTCGTTTCCTATGGTATCGCCGGCGTGATCGGTCCTCAGGTCGCGGGGTTCTTCAAGGACGCCGCCAAGGGCGGCAGTGATCCTTCCATCTGGATCACCCCCTTTATCATAGCCGGTGTCGCCTGCCTGCTGGGTGCGGTCATCACTCTGGTTTCACGGCCGCCGAAAAAGGCCTGAGATTGGAAGAATGTACAAAAAAAGCGCCGGCCCGCTGGACCGGCGCTTTTTTTGTTTGATAGACTGCTCTCTGTGGATGAATGATTGTGGATGAATCATTTTTGAGCGGCCATTGAAACGTTTTTTCAGCAGTGGCAAAGGGGCACAGCGACAGAGTGACAAAGCGAACATCGTGAAACCTGTGATATCAAGTGTTCCTTCAGTTCCCTCTTTAGCAAAGGGGGATCAAGGGGGATTTTATTTACAAAGGGAGGGGAAAAACCCTTGAACCCCATAAGACCTTTTCAATGGCCGCTTCAAAAAAGATTCGGGCAAAAGTACTGTGAAAGATTGCCTTCGGCTATTCCCCTTCCACGATCGTTTCATAGGTCCAGATGTATATAAGGTCACATTCTTCCGGGTCGTTGTTGTCGTAATCGTATTTTTTCTTCCAGAGGTTCCCGTCGGCATAATATTCATAGTAGATCGCGTTGTCTATCTTCCCGTTCCCGCTGTCGTCGATCTCTTCCTTGATAAGAAGGTCCTCGTCGTCGTAAGAATAGTAATTGCCCGTCACGAGGGTCCCGTCTTCAGGCTCTCCCAGGAAGCTTTCCATGCTCGTCATATTGCCGTCGTCATCATAGTCATACCCGTAGGAGAAGTCAGTTTCCCCGTTGTTGTCCAGATCGGTCAGCGTCACCTCCATGTACCATTCATCAGCGATGAGCACATAGGTGTAGGAAGAGGTGGTGTACGCTTCGGCTTCGTCGCCGAAATAATACTCCACCTTTTCGAGATTACCGTTTTCGTCGTAGCTGAATATGTTTGTATAATCCCAATCGCCGTCGTCATCCTCGTCAAGCCGTTCGAGGACCATTTCCCACTCGCCGTCGATGTCCTCGTAGGTGTAGGCATAGACCTGGTCGGCGCTGAACTCGGCACCGTCGTAGCTGAGGTCCGCCTGCCGCTCAGTGATGTTTCCATGATCATCGTAAAAATAGCGAGCCGCGTTGGTTGATGCATCGGCGATATCTTCATAGACGGCGAATGTCAGGTTGAGCCCTTCGTATGTGTAAGTATATACCCAGTCGAGAGTGCCATCACCGTCGTCGTCCCCCTCTTCCTTGACCAGATTTTCATCGGTATTGTAGTATTCACTCTTTTCCATCTGGAGTACTTCCGCTTCGTCATATTTCCTGCTCCAGGTCCTGGTTATCCGCCCTTCACCGTCGGTGTAATCGGTAATGATGTAGTTATACACGCCGGTTTCTCTTTTTTCGGGCACCGGTTTCGTGTCTTCCTCACCGCTGGCGATGATCGCGATGCATCCGAAGAGGACCAGGACAACAAGACTGAGCCTTCGAAGATATTTCCTCATGGTTATTCGTACGCCCTTCATGACAGTTCCTTATCTTTTTTATTTGTTAACATCCTTATTACCACATAGGCCGCTGCTGTTCCAATAATTGTCGCCGCCAGGTCGATGGGATCAAAGGTCCCCAGGCGAAAGAAATTCGCCGTGTTTTCCAGAAAGGGGATCCCCTGAAACCAGTCGGGAATGATCGCGGCGATGACCGTTCCGTATCTCTGCCCCGTTTCAAAGAGGCAGTCGACGATACACCAGCCGGCACATATGACAATGTGTCCGCGGTTCCCCGTTCGAACCAGTCCCGCCGTGAGGAGGATGAAGGAGAACACATGCGTGAAGGAGGGGAGCGCACGGACAATGTCGCCGAGGGTGCCCGGAATGACCGGCGGAGACGGCATGTCAAAGGGGTTGTACCTGAGAAAATAGGCGCTGTCGCCGGGACGGCTGACGAGGTAGATCCCCGTTCCCAGAAAAAGGACCACTGTTCCGATGAGCAACAGGGTTCCATTATATTCTCTGTGACGCTCCATAACGCTTTGAAAAGGCCCCTTCGGCACGCATCATTTCGCATGAATGCAATCTATCTATCGGAACGCCGGCGCTTTGTCAAACGGGATATGACTGGTATTTGCGCGGGGCCTGTGATAGTTCATGTTAAACCATGTTAGCCCTTAACGCAGTGAAAAAAAAGTTCACGGGGTGTGAGACTTACCCGGCTTTCCGGAGCATGCCGGGACGGGTACGGTTATTCATGGCCTGCCTTTTCTTCTGCGCCCATCTGCTTGCCCTTTTGCTGTGTACGGGTGTGCCGTCCTGCCGGGCCGCTGACGAGGCGTGCAGCGCGACATTGAAGGAGCGGATCGGCCAGATGATCATGGTCGGTTTCCGCGGGCTTGCCGTGGATGATGAAACTCCGGTCATCACCGACATACGGGCCGGTCGCGTGGGAGGCGTGATCCTTTTTGACCATGATGTCCCCGCGGGACGGCCCGTTAGAAACATCGCGTCACCGGAACAGCTCAGAAGATTGACCGGGGACCTTCAAAAGGCGGCGCCCATCCACCTGTTTATCGCCCTGGACCAGGAGGGAGGCAGGGTCAACCGCTTGAAGGAGAGGTTCGGGTTTCCCCCGACGGTTTCCCAGCGTTTTCTGGGGGACCGTGATGACCTGGAGCTGACCGGGCGGTACGCGGAACGAACGGCGCAGACCCTGGCTGCCGTGGGTGTGAACGTAAACTTCGCCCCCGTAGTGGACCTCGATGTCAATCCCGATAACCCGGTCATCGGCGGGCTGGAGCGGAGTTTTTCGGCAGACCCGGCCTTTGTGACCCGGCATGCCCGGACAATGATCGAGACCTTTCACCGCTTCGGTATTCTGTCGGCGGTCAAACATTTTCCGGGCCACGGCAGTTCACGGGGGGATTCGCACAAGGGTTTTGTCGATGTGACCGCCACATGGTCGTCCCTGGAACTGATCCCCTTCCGGACCCTCGTGGAAAACGGTCTCTGTGACATGGTCATGACGGCGCATATCTTCAATGAAAAACTGGACTCCCGGTGGCCCGCAACGCTCTCAACGAAGGTTGTCGGCGGGATCCTCCGTGAGGATATGCAATTTCAGGGGGTCATTGTCTCGGACGACCTGCAGATGGAGGCGATCAGGTCGTTTTATGAGACCGGTGTCGTAATTCGAAGGGCCATCGAGGCAGGCTGTGACATTCTTCTGTTCGCGAATAATTCGATCTATGAAGAGGATATCGCCGCACGCGCCCAGCGCCTGATAGAGGAAATGGTCGACCGTGGCGAGATCACGCCTGAACGGATCGATCGCTCGTTTCTGAGAATACAAAGGCTCAAGGAACGGCTGGGAACCGCCCCCTGAGCTCTCCTGCTTCCTCCGGGCCGAGTGGGGGTAAAGGAATGGCCGGAGGTTTCTGAATTTATCGATTTCGGCCGTACCGCTCGTGGCTCCATACCCAGTCAAGGGAGGATATGGCCGCTGCCAGGGACAACTCGCCGGCTCCTACCACGGCGGCAACGATCTCCGCGAACTTTCTCACCTTTCCCTTTCCATGGCATCCCAGGATCTCGAGACATTCCCGCTGTGTGGGTAGCCCCGTTCCGCCTCCGTGGGTGGCGACGATAAGCGAAGGGATCGTGATCGAACCATAGAGATCTCCCTCGGGGGTCACCTCCGTGTAAAGCATGCCGGCGGAACATTCCGATACATTCGCCACATCCTGGCCCGTGGCGATAAAGAGGGCCGTGATGGCGTTCGTCGAATGGAGGCCGTTGTTGTTGACGCCGGCCATGAAGGCACCCACGTTGGCGATATTGCTGTGACGGCAGAGCGTTTCCGGGTCGACCCGCATATGCTGGATGAGCACCTCCCGGTCGATGGTGATCTCCGCCGTCACCCGTTTGCCGCGGGTGTGCATGATATTTACCTGGGAAGCCTTTTTGTCGGTGGCAAAATTCGCTTCGAGATAGTAGTGACGGATCCCCTGATAGTGATTGACGATCCAGTTACAGGCGGCGAAGGTCGCATGGTTGACCATGTTCTGGCCGGCGGCGTCCCCGGTGGTGAAGTTGAACCGGAGGTACACGAACTTGCTGGCCAGGAATTTCTGGATATTGATGAGCCGGGCGACCGATGAGGTCGACTCGGCCTGCTTCGCGATGTCGTCAAAGGCGTCATCGATCCAGTGGGCGAATGTGCGGGCTTCCCTGGCTGAATCGAAGACAAAGACCGGTGCCCGTTGCATGCGATCATCGGATATGGTCGTTTTGATACCACCGCAGAGGTTGATCACCTTCATGCCCCGGTTGTACGATGCTACCAGGGTCCCCTCCGTTGTAGCCAGGGGGATGATAAAATCACCCTGGGCATGCTCACCGTTAATGCGGATGGGACCGGCAAACCCCACCGGTACCTGTGCCACGCCGGTGAAATTCTCGATGTTCCCTTGCGTCAGAGAGGGATCAAAGGAGTATTTGTCGAGATGCTCCAGGTGCACGCCCGAATATTCCTGAATGAACTCCTGCCGTTTTCGTACTATTTCAGGTTGATAATTGCGGGCCCGGTCGGAGGGAATGGCGATCCGTTCCGCCGTTTCTTCCGAGATCATGTCCTCGACCTCCAGGTTCAGCGAACCGAAGGGCTCCGTATCAAAGGCGATGCTGATACTGTGCTGTTTGTCCTTTTCGAGTGAATCTATGTGGGCATAGACATCAATGACCTGCCCGAGGGGAAAGGGTATGAGGTTCTTTTCATCAACCTCGGTGGCCCTGATGGTTGTGCCGTTCATCTTGGCTACGACCCTGTCGAGGGGCACTTCCTTGCCGTTGATCTCGACGCGGGATACGCCTGTCAGGGTGGCGTCGGCGAGGGGGTTCTTTATGCCGAAGCGGACTCCCTCATCGACGTTCATAAGGCTCCCCATCGCGTACAGCTGCTTCAGAATCAGCGCTGGTATTTCCATGGTTCCCTCCTAAAAGACATTGGAAATCTTGAACACAGTCAGAAACTTCTTCAAGGGTACCGATGACTTATGACAGCAGAAGGTCGGTGAATCGACCCCGTTGAAACGGGATTTTGTAAAATAGATACCCTTGAAGTTATAAATACCGTTCCCGTATTCATAGAGGAAACGGATGATCTTTTTTACAAGCCATGCTTCGTAGGGCCTGTCATCATCGCCGGTGACGAGGGGCGCGAGGCCGAGGTGCAGTTCTTCGATGCCCTCTTCCTTGAAAACATCCATGGCGTGAACCATGATGGTGTAGAATATTCCCTGCCTGAACGCCTGGTCGAACCGTGAAATGTTGGGAACGTACCCGATAAGACGGTTCCCCCTATAAACGGGATCGAAGTAGATGAAACCCAGAAGCTCCTCTCCCCGGTAAGCGTAAAATTTCCGGGTGCCCACGTTATAGTCCATGCTCATGGGCCGGATCAGGAAAATGATCTCTTTTCTGCTCACTTTCCTGGTTTGCAGCCACTGTCGTGACAGTTCGTAATCACGTGTTTCATCATACCCTTCGGTGACGGTAACCCCCTGTTTTAATGCCTGATTGGCCGCGGTTCTGAGGATCTGTTTTTTCTTGCCTTTCAGGTTCCACGTTCTCAGATCGACCACCGATTCAATGCCGAACTGTGTGGCGTAGAAATTGAAATGTTCATGGATCATCTCCGCCACGGGCTGTGAGACCTGGACAAAACCGCAATTGGGGCTTTCGCTGATGAAAGCACGAAGGATGTCCAGGCGATCCGCCTCATGACAGATCGGATCAGCCAGCACGGCTCGAGTGCCCCAGCGGTACATATACGACAGATATCCCTTGCCGGGTACATCGAAGTAATGCATCCCCGGCTGGAGGGCGGAATATGACATGCAGTGGCAGCCGTATTCTCTGAGATATTGAAGCCGTTCTTCAAGGCTGAAGGAGCCACTCATGGTCTTTCCAATCACGGCATGAAGTCGAGCTTGGGGTACTCTCGCGGTCCCAGTGCCCCGGTAATCAATAAGTGCGGTCGATTGTTCGGAAGGTGCCATAGTAATCTCTCACTAATTCCAGTGCAAGAAATAAAGGTACATTATCCTTGCGGCAGAAAGGACCGGCCTCTGATTCCCGGCCAGAAATGAATGACCCTGCAAAATTCGCAGGGTCACCGCTCTCTTTACCCGGATACGGGTTTCCCGTTGCCGTAACCAACCTTTTCAAGCAAACCGAAACTGACGTAACGCGTAATTGTATGATCGTATTAAGACATATTCCTGTGGGAAAATCTTGCTAAATATATACAAGCCGAGTATCAGCAAAAACCTCGTATTATAGAGGCGTCCGGTTTTGACAACGGACAGGTGAAAATGATCGATGGGTTCGTACGTCCATGCCGCTCCGCTCACGATAACTAATTTGAGTCACTACTTTTTCTGCCCCAGAATGGAATAGTACCGGTTGTCGAAGAGAAACCTGAAATACCGGACGGTCTTTATTTTCAACCCCAGTTGCTTCATGTGGAACGCATAATCATAGACGGGATGGAGAGCATTGCCGGCCGTCATCCAGAATACCAGATCGGCGATGCGCCAGTATATGACCTGGAATACCCGCCTGACCGGACCTCCTTCGGGAAGGGAAAAATCTCCCACAATGACAAAGCCCCTGCGCTTGGCCAGTTCCACAAGGTGGGACAGGATTTCAACCATTTTCTCTTCGGGGAAGACATTGAGGAAGAAATTCGCGAATACCATGTCGTACTGGTTCAACTCGCTGAATTTCAATATATCCTGATGAACCTGGCGTATCGGGTGCCTGAATTCCCTGTCCTTCATCTTTCTGTTGAATTTCTTCAGCATCGTATCGGAAAGGTCGACGACGGTCACCTTTGCCCCCCGCTCCGCCGCCGCGAGGGCATCAATACCGTGGCCCACCCCGGCGAAAAGGACCGAGTTGTCCGGCCGGATCCGGTCATGCATGGCCGTTTTGCAGTGGTCGATCTGGTTCGCGCTGTACACCATCGCCAGGAAATCATAGAGAGGCCCGATAATGGAATATTTATCCTTCATATACAGTTGTATCCTTGGAGAAGTGTGCTCCGCACCATATAGACTCCGCGGGACCCTGTCAATGGAAAAAACATGCCGGTCCCCGCCGTTCCATGGTGCGGGAGCGCTCTTACGGCTCCATGACCGACTGGAGTTTCTTCCTGAGCTGTCGCAGCGCTTCCAGTTCTCCTTCTCCCGGCGTGCGGTCGCCGGTCCTGGTCTTTGCCCGTTTCTTGATTTTCTTGAGTTCCCGCTCCATATCGGCAACAACAGCCAGCAGGTCGTGGCTCATGTCGACGGTGACTGATTCCCCGGTCCAGGCTTCGGAGCGTATCCCGGGCGCCCGTTTTTCGAGGAACAGCGTCTCCCGCCAGGCGGGTACGTGGGTTTCAAGGCCGAGGGTTTCCCGTATTTCCCCCGCGAAGATGTCACTCGTCGAAGGCTCGCCGTGAACGACGAACACCCGGGGTCGCGATTGGGTGAAATTGCTCAACCAGTCGAGCAGCCCCTTCTGGTCGGCGTGGGCGGAGAAGCCGCCGATGGTGAACACCTTTGCCCGGACGGCTACATCCTCCCTGAATATCTTGACGCTTCTTTCACCATCCACGATTTTTCGTCCCGTTGTCCCCTGGGCCTGGAATCCTACGATGATGATACTGGCGCCGGGTCTCCAGAGATTGTGTTTCAGATGGTGTTTGATCCTGCCCGCCGTGCACATGCCGCTGGCCGATATGATGACGGCCGGCCCCTTCCGGGCGTTGATGGCAATCGATTCTTCCGTCGTGGCGGTCAGATGCAGGTTCGGCATGTCAAAGGGATCAAATCCCTGTTCCACAATCGCCCGGGCCTCTTCATCGTAATATTGCTTGTTTTTGCGGAATATCTCCGTAGCCTTGATGGCCAGGGGGCTGTCGAGGTACACGGGGATGTCGGGGAGCTCGCCCTTCCGGTGGAACTCGCCGAGAAGGTAGAGGATCTCCTGGGACCGCTCAAGGGCGAAGGCCGGGATAACGACCTTCTCTCCGTGAGATACGGCATGCCGTATGGCATCGAGCAGTTCACGCGCGCTGTCGTCGAAGTTCTTGTGAAGCCGGTTCCCGTAAGTCGATTCGACAAAGAGATAGTCCGCCGAGATAATTTCATCGGGGTCCTTGATGATCAACTGGTCCTTGTTTCCCAGATCACCGGAGAATACGACCTTCACTTCATCCGATCCGTCCTCGACCCAGAGTTCTACGATCGATGAGCCGAGGATGTGCCCCGCGTTCCGGAACCGGGCCCGCATGCCCGGCCCCACCGGGAACTCCCGGTCCCGCTCGACGGGGTGGAGATATTTCAGACTTTCCCGGGCATCATCCGTCGTGTACAGCGGGGTAATATCATCGTCCCCCTGCCTTCGGTTTTTCCTGGTCTGCCACTCAGCGTCCATTTCCTGGACATGGGCCGAGTCGAGGAGCATGATCTCGCAGAGTTCCGCCGTGGGGGGAGAGGTGATGATGCGTCCCTTGAACCCGTCCTTCAACAACAGGGGGATCCTGCCGCTGTGATCAATGTGCGCATGGGTGAGCAGGATGTTCGGGAGGTCCGGCGGATCGAATCCCCAGGCATGCCGGTTGCGTTCTTCCATCTGCCGGCTGCCCTGGAAAAGACCGCAATCGACCATGACCCGGGAGCCGCGGTCCGTTTCAACAAGATAGCAGGAACCGGTTACGGAACCGGCCCCGCCGAGACATGTCACTGTGATCATTCCGTTTCCTTTCTGCTGTTTCTACGTTTCTCGCCCGACGATGCACCGTCCCGCTGCGTTTGGGCCTCTTTATTGAGCCAGGGGCGCTTATCGGGTCCGACGATCGTTACGAGGGTGTCCCGGATCCAGTCGAAGGGAAGGTCATCGCGGGGGGGGAATTTTTCCAGATATTCGATATAGGGCCTGCCGTCGCGTGTGGCGGACGGAAGCATGGCATCATGCAGACCGTCGAATTCCACCGTTGGCAGCCCGTTTCTTTCGCACAGGCCCCTGTCAAAGGTGGCGGCGGCACTGATCCATTGCCCGTCAAGGAAGAATTGGTTGTATCCATGACGGGGGAAAATGTTTGAATTTCTCTTCTCCAGGACGTGGGGAGGGACCTGGTGGTTCCGTATCATGGCGAAGGCCATTCTGCTCGGGATACCCGCCGCCCGTCCCAGGGCCGTGAGAAGCACCGCTTTCTGCACGCAGTACCCCTTGCCCCACGCGAGCACCCGTGAAGCCTTGAAGTCTTCAATGAAAACGGAGATCATGTAGAGGTTGTACCTCACTGAGTCCCGCACAAAATAGAACAGTTTCAACGCCTTTTCCCGGTCGCTGCCGCATGATTCGGTCAGTTCCCGGGCCGTTGTGATGATCCTTTCACTGTTGCAGTCAATGGTAAACGTTGGTTCAAGGTATTTTTTCATGTCTGTATGTCGTGTCTCGTTCGGTTATACGATGAAAAGATTGTTTGAGGAAAAATTCGGGTCGCTGGTCAGGTTCACTCCCAGGCGCCTGAGTCCCGCTTCGTCTCCCGGCGTGGGTATGTGGGTCATGTGGACTTCACAGCCCTGCAGCTCCTTCAGCTTTTCGATCGCCAGCTGGGCCGCGGGATTTGTCGCGGCGCTGATAGCGAGGGCGATGAGCGCCTCATTGAGATCGAGGCTGACTGATGTCTCGCCGAGAATGTCCGTTTTCAGGTTCCGGACGGATTCCGTAATGCTTTCAGGCAGCAGTTTTATCTTTTCCGGGATTTCGGCCAGGTACTTGATGGCGTGAATGACCAGGCTCGTCGCGGCGTGCATGAGCGGAGAGTTGTTCCCGGTTATGATCGCACCGTCCCTCAGTTCGATGGCGGCACCGCAGAAAATGCCCTCATTCCCCTTGTTCTGATTCTGTGCTTCTTCGGCGGCCTTTCTCGCCGGTCCGACGACGCAGCGATACTCCGGTTCAAGATCGAAGTTCTTGATAAACAGTTCCACCCGCTGGACCGTTTCCCGGTCGGTGAATCCCATCGCGTACTCACAGCGGTAACGGAAAAAACGTCGGATCACTTCCTGTTTCGCTGCCTCGCAGGTCGTCGCGTCATCGATAACGGCGAATCCCGCCCGGTTCACACCCATATCGGTGGGAGATCTATAGAAGGACTCGCCGCCGGTGATCTTCTCGAGTATCCGTTTCAGTACCGGAAAGGCTTCCACGTCGCGGTTGTAATTGACCGCCTTCCGGTCATATGCCTCGAGGTGGAAGGGATCGATAAGATTGAAGTCCCGTATGTCGGCGGTCGCCGCTTCATAGGCGATGTTCACGGGGTGCTTGATCGAGAGGTTCCATATCGGGAATGTTTCGAATTTCGCGTATCCCGATTGTATGCCTCTCCGATAATCGTGATAGAGTTGCGAGAGACAGGTGGCGAGCTTGCCGCTCCCCGGTCCGGGACCGGTAACGATGACCAGCGGCTTTTTCGTTTCAATATAGGTGTTCGCCCCGTATCCCTCATCGCCGACGATGGTATCCACGTCTGTGGGATATCCCTTGGTGAAACGGTGGGTATAGACGCTGACGCCTCTCCGTTCGAGCTTGTTCTTGAAGTGAACCGCCGCGGGCTGGTTTTCGAACCGGGTAATGACGACGCCCAGGACGTCGAGTCCCCAGTTCCTCAGGTCGTCGATCAGCTTCATGGCGTCCGAATCATAGGTGATGCCGAAATCGGCGCGGATCTTCTTGCGTTCGATGTCGCCGGCGTAAATGCACAAAAGGATACTCGCCGTGTCCTTGAGCTTTTGCAGGAGCCGTACCTTCACATTCGGATCGTAGCCGGGCAGGACGCGGGCGGCATGGTAATCATAGAAAAGTTTCCCGCCGAACTCGAGGTAGAGCTTGTTGTCGAATCTCGTGACCCGTTCAAGGATCGCCTCTTCCTGTTCTTTCAGATACTGTTCGTTGTCGAAGGCAATGCCGGTGTTCATGATATCCTCGTTCCTGTATTGGGACGGACCCGGGATCGGGGGACGGCCCCTGTCACCTGGGGATATTCCTCACCGCAGGTTCCCCGGGACGGTGGAGAGAATAGTAAATCAGGCATGAGATGTAAAGACTTTTCTCCCGTCAGCGGCTGGAGTGGGCCTGGCGCCACCGCTGGTACTGAAGAACCTGTGCGTAGGTTCTCATCGCCCGCTCGGCCGAATCGAAGAAGGGAACACCGGCGTCAAAGAACCGCCGGGGCGTGTCGGGATCGAGACCGGGTATATTGATGATGAGGAACGCTTTCCCCGATCTGTTGCGTATGTCTATCATGGCTTCCGAATAGATCCGGTTCGTTTCGGCGTCGAAGCCGATCCCGGACACGGCGACGGCATCCACGCCGGGGTCGGCTGCGGCGACCCGGGCCGATTCGATGTAGATGTCCATCTGCAGTGACGCCGTCAATCCAACGTCGATGGGGTTCCTGAGGCTCGTTCCCGTGGGCGGAACGAAGCGGGCCAGTTTCTTCGCGGTTTCCGGTGACAGATCGGCGAGTCTCAGTCCCATGGTGCCGCAGGCCTCAGCCGCCGAAACGGCGAGGCCGCCCGGTCCGGAAATGATGGCCATCCGGTCACCGAGGCCATCAGGAAGCATTGAGAAGCCGATAAGCGCGTCCATCCAGGCTTCAAAACCGGAGACCGGCACACCCCCTCCCTGGCGGAGGGCGTTTTCCCAGATGGTCCGTGAAAGTGCCAGCGCCCCCGTGTGCGAGGCGGCCGCGCGGCTCCCCTCTTTCGTGAGCCCCACCTTCCACAGGATCACCGGCTTGACCGGTGATGTCTCCCTCAGCGCCTCAAGAAAGGCCGGCGCATTTTTTATCCCTTCCAGGTAAGTGCCGATGACCTTTGTATCGCTGTCTTTTCCCAGATACCGGAGAAAGTCCGTGGCGGTCAGGTCGCATTCATTACCCAGACTGACGGCCTTGCTGAAATATAATCCCTTTTCCGGTGCCATGTGGCAGATGATGTTCGCCAGTGAGCCGCTGTGTGAGATGAGCCCGATGGGTCCCTGCCGGGTCGGTACGTCAGGAAAGAAGGCAAGCCCCGATCTCGGTGAATACAGTCCCATACAGTTCGGGCCGATCAGGCGCATCCCCGAGGAGCGGGCGACCCTGACCAGTTCTTCTTCACGGTGCCGTCCTTCGTCCGTTCCCGTTTCCTTGTACCCGGCGGTGAAAAGCACGGCCCCCTTCACTCCCTTCGCCGCGCATTCCCTGACGGCATCCAGGGTATGTTCCTGGGATACAAGAATAATGGCGAGATCAACGGGACCGGGAATGTCCGACACGGTGGGGTACGCGGGGAATCCGTCTATCTCTTTCGCATCGGGGTGGACGGGGTATATTACGCCCGGATATTTCTGGTCGAGCAGGGCGATGAGGAAGAGTTTGCCCGCTTTCATTCCTTTGGGGAGTCCGACAATGGCGATCGAGGCCGGGTTGAAAATGTCGTCGAGTTCCTTGATAAGTTTCTCTGAATGCGTGAGTGGCATGATATTCCTCCCTCCGGTCGATACCCGGTTTTTCTATCGTAGAACGAAATCTGTCCGGAAACAGCGGGACACGGCGGCCTGCCGGTCCTTTTCATGAGTGTATCATGTGTTTATTACCGTCAATCATACATTTTCGCACTTCATCCACGGCTCAGGCATCCCCGAGGTGCTCGAGAGGGTCCTTTTTTCTGTAGGCCATTCCCTGGAATAGGGAAATAATGGTTCCCGACTCGTCCGTTACGGTTACCGTATAGGAAGCAAGACGCTTGTTTCGCGATATTTCACGGGCGTCGGCGTATATGACGGTTCCTGCCGCGGCATTGATGAATTGTATGGAACAGCTGATCGCCACGGCGACACGGCCCCGTGAATTCGCCGCCGCCGCGAAGGCGAGGTCGGCCAGGGTGAAAATGGCACCGCCGTGAATCCCCCGGACACCGTTGAGGTGGTGGTCCGCGACGGAGAGTTTCGCCCGGGCCCGGCCGTCACCGGCGTCGACAAGCTCTATGCCCACATGCTGCGCGAAGAGGTCCTTTGAAAAATACTGTTTCAGGTCTTCCGAAGAAACCGTTTTTCTTCCATCCACCTTGTTTCCTCCCCCGTTCCGACGGAGTTCCCCACCCATGCCCGGTGCACGCATGAGGGGACACACAGTTGTTTACCCGCGGTGCACGGATCACACGACGGGCTGCTTCATTTCAAGGTCGAAGTACGAGGGGATGCCCCGATCCTTCATATAGGTAAGGAATGTTACCGGCTCAAGACATGCCTCGGGTGCAAAGACGCCCCCCGTGCCGGTCAGGAGTTCCCCGCGGGCCAGCATGATCGTGCCGACCGCGAGGGACAGGCCGGTTGCTTCCCGCATCTGGCCGATCCCGAATGCCTGCCTTTTGACATCCTCACCGTCCTTGGTCCCCCATACATCGATTCGAACGGCACCCCAGTCGGGTTCCCGGTCCGGGCCGATGTGACTGAATCTGTGAAGCAGACGGGTGAAGAACCGCCTCCGGGGTTCGCTGTTGAAGAGCCCCAGTCTCGCCGGTGTGATAACCCACCCCGAGCCCTTGCCGAAACCCATGAAGAAATTGACCTCTTCCACGCCTTCCATGAACCGGGGCACCGTTACCGGCTCGCCGTGCCCCATGTTCCATACTTTCTGCATGCCGAACCTGGGAAAGGCGAGGAGCCGCTCTTCACTGCAGGCGGGCACCATCTGTCGCCTCCCTTCCCGCCAGAGGGCGATACGGCCGCTGGTGATAAAAACGGTATGGCCGATGACGGCTTCACCGCCGCCGCCGTTCAGGGGAAGGTACACGGCGATCTCCACCTTTTTCAGGCGGTCCAGCCTCTCGGCGAAATAGCGGACACCCACGTTTGAGATCCCCGGACTGGTGCCGAGACCGGTGATGACCGTGATGCCTTTTTCACGGGCCGCTGTGGAGAAGCGGTTCAATACTTCTTCCGCGGCGAGCCAGTCGTCGTTTATGCTCGTGTAATGCGCGCCGGCGTCGAGAGCGGCCCGAACCAGCTTCGCTTCGAAACGGTAAAAGGGACCCAGCGCCGAAGCGGCGATGTCGCAGTTCTCCATTGCCGACACAAGGCTTCCGTGGTCATCGGCGTCTATGAAAGCGACATCGACCGATGATTTCCGTTCCCTGAGCTTCCTGGCTATCTCGTGAGCCGCGTCGAGATTTCTATCTGCAATGGTAACGTGATCGATGCCCTCCGTCCGGGCCAGTTCCTCTACGGCTCGGCTCCCCATGTCTCCGGCTCCGCCCAGAACAACGATACGCATAGTCCCTCCTTCCTTTTGTGCGATGGGGGGTCCCGGTCCTTCCCGCGGTTCGCTTCCGGGATCCCTGCTCCCCTCCGCGGCGGGTTAGTCCCATGGGATGACCGTTTCTTCTCCCCGCAGGACCCTGAGCGCTCCTTCCGCCATGGCATCCATCTCATCTTCACCGGGGAGGACGACATGGGGGGCGATGAACCCCGTTTTTTCCTCGATCCATCCAGCAAGCATCCGGGACCTGGCCAACCCCCCGGTCAGTACGATGGCGTCCACAGAGCCTTCGAGAACGGTGCTCATGGCGCCGATGTCCTTCGCTATCTGATAGGCCATCGCCCGATAGATCAGACGTGCCCGATCGTTTCCCTCTTCGATCATTCTTTCCACTTCCTCGGCGCGGTTGGTGCCGAGGTAGGCGATGAGTCCACCTCCCCCCACCAGTCTTTTCTGAACCTCTTCGACGGACCGCCCCATGGACAGAAGGCCGAGCAGGTCAAACGTCGGCAGGCTTCCGGTCCGTTCCGGCGTGAAGGGACCTTCGCTAAGGCCGTGGGTGCTGTCCACGACCTGCCCCCGACGGTGTGCCCCGACGGTAATACCGCCGCCCATGTGCGCGACGATGAGATTGACCGATTCGTAGGCGGTGTTCATGAGGCGGGCCGCACGCCGGGCCGCGGCCTTCTGGTTGAGAGCGTGAAAGGCGCTCTGCCTCTCGATCAACGGGTCGCCCGATATTCTCGCTTCAGGCTGAAATTCGTCGGTGCTGGGGGGGTCGATGATGACGGCGCGCAGGTCGTGTTCCCGTGCAAGTGAGAGGGCCATGGCGGGACCCAGCGCCGAAACATGTTTTCCGTACCTGCCCCCCAGGAGCTCGTCGCACATGGTCGGGGTGATCTCGTAAGAACCGGAGGGACAGGGCCGCAACAGGCCGCCGCGGCTGATGATGATATCAACCTCGTGAAGATTGATCCCGTTGCGCCCGATGAAACGGCGGAGCTCCCTTTCCCTCAGCGGACGCTGGGATACCGGATCCGCTTCCTCATCGACTTTCACCGGACCGCAGGTCATCGTTTCCTCCACCAGCGGGGTCATGTCCCGGTACAGTGCCGCCTTGGTCGAGGTGGAGCCGACATTGATGACAAGAATGAGAAAATGCCTGTCTTCAGTCATCCTTTTCTCCGCAGAGCAGCACGGCGAGCGCGATCTCCGGGATCCTGTTTTTCCTCATTACCTGGGGCGTGTCGAGAATCACCGGTACCGTCGTTCCCGCCAGGACCCCGATGGTCTCCATCTTCCCGATAAAGGTGAGAAGCTGCACCAGAGAATATCCCGATTCGATGTCGGGCACAAGGTAGATATCCACCCTGCCGGTGACGGGGCTTTTCAGCCCCTTCCTCGCCGCCGCGTCCCCGGTGAGGGCGCAGTCGATATCGATGGGACCGTCTATGATGGCCCTGCCGAACTGTCCCCGCTCGGACATTTTCGACAGGACGGCCGAATCCATCGTGGACGGGATGTTGGGATTCACCTGCTCTATCGCGGCCAGGGCAGCGATCCGGGGTTCCTCGATACCCAAGGCACGTGCCACATCGAGGCAATTTTCGATAATGTGCTGCTTTTCACGCAGCGTGGGGAAATTGTTTATATAACTATCCGTTATCATGAACAATTTATTTTTGTTGCGTGATTCAAAGAGAGACACGTAACTTGCCCTCTTGCGGATGAGCAGCCCGCGCTTGGGATCGAGAAGGGTATCGACGAAGGTTTTCTGATCCGCGGAGCCCTGCATGAGAACGGCTGTTTTTTCCTTCTTGACCCTGGCAAGGGCCGCTTCCAGGGCCTCGGCTTCGGAGGTGCAGGGTATCCATTCCCCAGCGCCGGCGGAAAGCTTCTCCGGTTGAGCTGTCTGCCGCGGGCTGATGAGAACCGGCGACACCAGACCCAGTGACGCCGCCTCGCTCAGGGTATCAAGAAGGTCTCCACGCCCGTCGGTGACGCAGACAAGTTCTTTCGGCCCGCGCCGGCGCGCCTCGGCGACCATATCCCGGAAAAAGCCGATCATCCTTCCCCCCTGCTTTCGTGAATTCGGTCCGCCGCCGCTACTCCCAGCGCGAGCTCGCCCACGATGCGGTCGCAGGGGTCTGAGCGCGACGGTATGATGATGGGTCCCCGTGCCGTCGATACCAGGGAGCGCCTGGTCACATCAAGGAAAAAGTCCAGTTTTACCAGGATGTTCCCCGTGTCGAGGTGTGGTATCAGGATGATGTCGGGGATGCGGTTCACGTCGATATCGTCCGGCTTCACGAGCGGTGTCTCCCGGCCGATACAGAATATTTCGGAAAAGGATGTTTCTTCCATGAACTCGCAGGGACCGAGTTCACCCGCCTGCGCCAGCAGGCGCAGCTCTGTCGCGTCACGGTAGGATGCACTGGAGCCGTCGATCTCCCGTTTCCCCGACAGGGCGGCGATACGGGGCCGTGGATAGCCGAACATGTTGAGAAAGGACACGGCATTCTTGATGATCGCGGCCTTTTCAGCGCGATCTGGTTGTATGTTGACCCCCGTATCGGTCAGAACGATCAACCGGTTCAGGCCGGGAATTTCCCAAAGTGAAATGACACAGATCGTTTTTTCCCATCCCGCCTTCACTTTCTCGCGGATGATCGACCGGTATACAAAGACCGTGGGGAGCTGGCCCTTGCTGGCGATATCGACTTCACCGGCGAAGAGCATGGCCGTTCCCCGGTTTGCAATGTTCTGGCGGTCATCCTCGAATATCACCTGAATGCCGGCCATATCGAAACCGACGGACCGGGCCGTTTCTTCGATCCTTTCCCGGTTGCCGATGAGGACCGGTTCTATGTAGCCTCGATCGTGGGAGATTTTCACGGCACGCATGAATTCTTCATCATCGGGGGCAAGCACGGCAAGCCGCTTTGGACCTTTCCGGGCGGCCAGCCGGTCTATGTCGGCGAAGGAGCGGATCGGAGGGTTTCCGTGACTGTTGGTCTTGTTTCGCTTCATCAGATCTTCCGGCGATGTGCGGCGTTTTGTTCCCCCCGGCCATTCCTCGCTCTGCAGGCGGTCGTGCCGCACCGGGAGACCCCGATGGCGGGGATCACGGTATCTTATCGCTCCTTCTGCAACGGGATGTCGGGGAATATCGCACCAGAAACCCGGCTATCACAGAACCACCGCAAATGCAATACATCATGGTGGTGGTCCGAGGATCTATGGGGTGTGGAATTGTTACGCGGTTGTCATTCTTCTAAAGTCTGAAAGGACTGTCTTCCAAACGTAGATCCCTTTTTGCCTGCATCCCTTTTGCAGCGGCCATTGAAGCGTTTTTGCAATACATCTCGGCGAAGCGGAGGATAGACGATCTCAACTGTCTGAGCCGGAGGCGAGTTTTGAGATCGCCCGGAGCAAGCCGCATAGATGTATCAAAAACGCTTCGGGCCGGCAAAAAAGAGATGCAGGTAAAACATGCCCTCAAAGCTGTCATTCTTCCCTGAAAAGGACCCGGTTCTTCCCCTCCCGCTTGGCGACATACATGTTTTCGTCGACCCTCTTGAGGAAGGTTGTCAATTCCTCTCCCTTCAGGTACTGGGCCACGCCGATGCTCACCGTCCGGTGAACCGGCGTTTCGTCCCGGGGAGTGAAATCCTCGTGTTCAAACTCATGACGGATACGTTCCGCCAGCACGACCGCCGCCTCGCCCTTTGTTTCAGGCAGCAGTGCCGTGAATTCTTCGCCGCCGAATCGGTAGGCAGAGTCGGTCTTCCGCAGGCATCGCAGGATGACCTCCCCCAGTCTGATCAGAACGGAATCACCCTCGAGGTGGCCATAAGTGTCGTTGTAATCCTTAAAATTATCAATGTCGAGCAGGAGCATGGACAGGGGGTGATTATACCGGTTGGCACGCTCGATCTCCGACCGCAACTGGTGATAAAAATGCCGGGAATTGAAGAGGGATGTCAGGGTGTCGGTGATGCTCAGCCGCTTGAACCGCTGTTCGCTCTCTATCAGGGCCTCCTCGGCCCGCTTCCTGTCGGTAATGTCTTCAAGGGTTTCAACGGCCCCCATGATGAGCCCCGTCGAAGAGCGCAGGGTCGCGGCCGTGAACCGAAGCCATTTCCCGTTGCTCCCCAGGGCGGGAAAGAAGTCCGTGGCCTCATAGGCATCAGGGATCAGGCGGGATTCCATGTAATTATCCTTGTACCAGGCTGGAACTTCGTGAAGGCGGCCGTCGACGAGGAGATCCGCCATGCAGGGACGCTCCTGGTTGTAAAATGCCATCCAGTGTTTTTTCGTGCCGATCACGTCATCGGCCTTGATACCGCTCAGTTCCTCAAGGGCCTGGTTCCAGTATATGAGCCGATGATCGTTGCCGATGACGAAGGTCGGTATGGGAGACCCCCCGATCACAACGCGCAGGAGCTGTTCGCTCTCGATCAACGCCCCTTCGGCGCATTTCTGTTCGGTGATGTCTTCAAGGGTTTCGATGGCGCCTACGGGTGTCCCCTCGGAAAGCCTCAGAAGGGCAGCGGTGAACCGCAGCCAGCGTCCCCGCTTTCCCAGGGCGGGGAAGAAATCCGTCGCTTCATAGGCTTCGCCGAGAAACTTCAATTTTTTATATTTTTCGCTGTACCAGGTGAGAATTTCCTCCTCGTGGCCATCGATGAGAAGGTCCGCCATGCAGGGACGGTTCTTATCGTAAAAAGCCATCCATTGCCTGTTGGTTCCTATCATATCCCGGGCCTTGATGCCGCTCAGTTCCTCCAGCGCCCGGTTCCAATAGATGATCCGATGATCCGTGCCGATAACGAAGGCCGGGATCGGCGATCCTTCGAGGATCGCGTTCAGTTTCTGTTCACTTTCCTTCTGCGCCGCTTCAGCGATCTTCCGATCCGTAATGTCCTCGAGTGTTTCGATGGCACCGACGATCTTCCCATCGGAATCCCGCAGTATCGCGGCGGTGAACCGCAGCCAGCGCCCCTTCTCTCCGAGGGCCGGGAAGAAATCGGTCGCTTCGTAGGCCTCGTCGATCAGCTGCGATTTTGCATAGCCTTCCTCATACCAGCCGGCGATCTCCTCTATCCGGTCATCGACAAGGAGGTCGGCCATGCAGGGACGTTCCTCCTTGTAAAAGGCCTTCCAGTACCCGTCGGTGCCGATCACTTCCTCCGCCTTGATGCCGCTCAGCTCCTCAAGGGCCCGGTTCCAGTATATGACGCGGTGATTCGTTCCGATGACGAAAGCGGGTATCGGTGATCCGCTCAGGATGATCTTGAACATCTGTTCACTTTTCCGTCGGTCGTAACCAGGCTTTCTCCGCTCCGACAGTTCGCGGGCGATCTTAAAAACCCGCTCCTTCCCGCTGTCTGCTTTCTTGTCACCCATGTCGAACTCCTTCCCCGCGCATTTCCGGGTACCGATGATTTCGAACAGAAGATGATCTCAGCCTTCCCACTCCCTCACCATGAGTTCCCAATGGTGACCGCCGACATGCGTTGGTGCTCGTATTTCCCTGACCGCTTTACGAGGCCAGCGAAAAGAAAAACCATATCTCCCGTCGCGGCCTGCAGGAGTGCCGCCCGAAACCTGAGTGCTCTGACATGTTAGTAATTCGCGAGAGAGTTGAAAAATCGGATCCCGCCCCGTTTTAACAAATCAGGATGACATGAAATCCCCTGCTGAAGCCGACTGGAGTCGAAATCAGTATAGCAAAACGGGAAAACAAGTCAATATGAAGAATGTGACCATTTACCGGGTGTGCCGGGCTCCGCGGGACATATCCGGTCCGGTGCATCTTTGTCAGACCTGGAACATACCATCCTTATATATGACAAGGGATTCCCCTGACCGAAGGAGGGCCGTGACGGTCTTCCGTTCCGTATTGACCAGGTCCCAGTGGAGGGCGGAATCGTTGAAACCCAGGTCCTTTTTTCTTTTCTCCGTCAGCCGGGCCGGATCGCCATCGTACGTGTCGGAATAGGAAGAGCCCAGGGCTATGTGGCAATTGCCCTGCCGTCCTCCGTAATTCTCATCGAAGAGCGTGTCTGCCATGAACCGGTTGATCCGGGAAAAACGCCGGTCGGTCAGCGAAAATTCACCGATCTTGTTCGCCCCCGCGTCGATGGCGAGCTGTTTTTGAATGAATTCCCTGCCGGTCCGCGCCTGGACCGCTGTTACCGTTCCTCCGCGAAAGGTCAGGAGAACATCTTCAACATAATTCCCGCTCCTGAAGGACGGCTGGTTGGCACGATAGACACCTTCAGTCCCCCGCCAGTCCGGGGACATGAAGAGCTCAAAGCTGGGAATGTTGTGTCCCGAGATGCCGATCCACTTCCTCTTCCGTCCCGGGGTTATTCGAAGGTCCATGGATGCGGACCGGACGTGCAGTTCCTTTACGTCAAGGCTGTTGAGCCGGTCCTTGATCTCCGACGCCTTCCAGTGGATCGCCTTCCATTCCGCTACGGGGTTTTTCCGGTCGAGGTAACAGGCCCTGATGATCTGACGGGCGTAGCTCGATAATGTCATTCGTGCCTGCCTTGCCAGTTCCGGTGTGGGAAAGGTGCACAGCGTCCAGCCGAACCGCCCCTGTTCCTCACGTTTTTCGAGAATTTTCCGCAGGGCCTTGCGCGCCACCAGGGCCGTTCCGATCTTCTTCGGATCGATATGCCTCAGGTGGGTGAGGCTTTCCGGCGCATGGAGGTATATGCTTCCGTTCAGGTTCTCAAGAAGTGTCTTTTCTCCGGGTGGCTGAAACACCAGCTGGCGGCTGTTCGCTTTCTCGAAGAAATTCCGCTCCATGGCGCAGGTGGGTGTACCCCGCATGACCGGATGCATTCCCCGTTCAAGGATCTTCCGCTGAAGTATTTCCGCCAGGGGGACCGCCGGCGCGTCGTAGCGGACCATGATGATATCACCCTTCGTGAATTTCTCCGTCCGGGCCGTTCCAAGCCCCCAGAGCAGCACGTCGGCGTATCTTTCAAGCTGGGTTCCGGTGATTTCCATAGTTACACCCATGCCCTTTCGGTAAGCGTCCGGGACCATGACGTGAAAGTCGTCATTCTTCATTTCTTGAAAAGGGATTCGAAAAAAAGCTCCTTTTCCTGCGGGTAATAAATGGTCGTTCCCCGGTCGATGATCAATTTGCCTTCCAGGTGGTCCACCTCGTGCTGGACCACCCGGGCCAGGAATCCCGAATAACGCTTGTTGATCTTATTGCCGTTCCGGTCGTAAGCTTTCACCTTTATCGACGGGTACCGGGGTACCTCGACACTGATATCGGGACAGGAAAGGCAGCCTTCCCGCATCGTTTCGCGATCACCCCTGACCTGGGTGATGCGGGGGTTTATCAGTACTTCGTACTCACTGTCATCCTTCACCGGCTCACCGCTCTGAATGTTTTTGGTCTTGAAGACCACGATGCGTTTGCTGATCCCGATCTGCGGTGCCGCAAGCCCTGCCGCGTCGTCGCGCCGCAGGAACGTGCTGACGAGGGTCTCTACGTCCTTTCTGGCTTCATTATCCAACGGGATCGGCAGTTCCGATGCCCGTTTCCGAAGAAGGAGCGCCTCGTTTTCCTTTACCTTCTCGTCTTCCCACAGCTTCCAGGTCTTGTTCTCCGGCATGATCGATCTTCCGATGTCCTCTTTTTTTCATCGATTTATAACATTACGAGAGGCCTTTTTCAATGTCCTTGGACCGATCGCCATGAAGCTTGATAGTTTCCCCGATATCTGATAGCGTTTCACTCCGGCTTTCCCCGTTGCGGGAATGCACACATACTTTCAGGATGCGCATCTTTGATTGAAACGATACTATCGGCGGCAGCGAAAAAAGAATTTTCCCGGGCGATCAGGTTCGATCAGGGCAGGGAACCGTCACTGCCGCCCGGCGATGGAAAGCCCGACCGCCTTCTCTATGTTCATATCCCTTTCTGTGAGGCTCTCTGCCCCTATTGCTCGTTCAACAGAGTGCTTTTTGACGAGTCGCTCTGCCGTCGATACTTCGAGGCACTTGGCCGTGAGATGGGTCTCTATCGAGAGGCGGGCTATGATTTCGGCGGCCTTTACGTGGGAGGCGGGACGCCGACGGTGATGATCGATGAACTGGAGAAACTGCTGCTCCGGGCCCGCGACACCTTCAGTATCAGGGAGATATCGGTCGAAACGAATCCCAATCACCTGACGGACCGTCATGTCGCGGCCCTGCAACGGGCCGGGATACAGAGGCTGTCCGTGGGGGTTCAGAGTTTTGATGATACGCTGCTCAGGGTAATGGGCCGGGATCGTTACGGCGGAGGCGACGAGATAGCCGGGCGCCTCGCAGAGATGGAGGGCCGGTTTCAAACCCTGAATGTGGACATGATGTTCAACATGCCGTCCCAGACGGCGGATATTCTCGAGAAAGACCTTGCGGTCCTTCTGAAAACGGGGCCGGCACAGATCACCTATTATCCCCTGATGGTGTCCGATTCCACACGCAGGCGTGTCGAACATACCCTCGGCCGTGTTGATTACGGGAGAGAGCGACGGTATTATTCCCGTATCTCTGAGCGACTGGGCGAACGGTACCGCTTCGCTTCGGCATGGTGCTTTTCGCGGGAAGAGGCCATGATTGATGAATACATTGTGGATTACGATGAGTACGCCGGCCTCGGCAGCGGTTCTATCGGGTACATGCACGGCATATGTTATGCCAACACCTTTTCCATTCCCGCCTATATCGAGACGGTGGAGAAAGGGCGGATCCCCCTCATGGCGTCGCGGTCCTTTTCAATGCGGGACCGGGCCCGCTATGATTTTGTCATGAAGCTCTTCGGGTTGGAACTGGATCTGCAATCGCTGAAAGAGAAGTACGGCACCGCCCTGTACCGGCTGCTCTGGAGCGATATCGCCGCTTTTGTCCTGGCGGGGGGGCTTTCATACGACGACGGCCGGTTGCATTGTACGGCGCGTGGCCGTTATTTCTGGGTCATCATGATGCGCGAGTTTTTTACAGCGGTGAATAATTTCAGGGATTTCTGCATGAACAGGATGCCCTGAAGAAACCGTGCGGCCGGGATGTTTCCGGGTCCGGCGCGGCGGGGATGATCATGGAAGAAAAGACAAAAATGGCCTTGAGGCGGATTCCCAAGATCGACGAGGTCCTGCTCGTTCTTGAAGGAGAGGAAGCCTGGAAGGGTTTTCCCCGGCATATGCTTGTTGACGCATGCCGCCGGGCCGTGGGGGATGTGAGAAAAGCCATTCTCGGCGGGGTCGTAGCGGAAAAGAGCGCCGTTGACGTTGCGGAAGAGGTAAAAAAGAAGCTTACGTCATACCGGAGCTTCAGCCTTCGCCGTCTCGTGAACGCCACGGGCATCGTGCTTCACACCAACCTTGGACGGGCCCCGCTCTGCGAAGAAGCGATCGAGCGGATCATCGAGGTAAGCCGGGGATATTCGAATCTCGAATTCGATCTTGCCGCGGGAAAGCGGGGGATCCGATACGATCATGTGACGGATATCCTCTGCGCCCTCACCGGGGCCGAGGATGCCCTTATCGTGAATAACAACGCTGCCGCCGTTCTCCTGGTGCTCAACACCCTGTCACAGGGCAGGGAGGCGATCGTTTCCCGGGGGGAACTGATAGAGATCGGCGGCGAATTCCGGATCCCCGAGGTCATGGAGAAAAGCGGGGCGATCCTGCGCGAAGTGGGAACCACCAACAGGACTCACCTGTCGGATTACGAGCATGCCATACAGGAGCGGACGGGCGTCATTTTGAAAGTCCATACCAGTAATTTCAGGACCGTGGGATTCACTGAAGAGATCGGCCTTAAGAGCCTTGTCGAGCTTGGTTTCCGGCACGGGGTCCCCGTCATGAACGATCTGGGAAGCGGCTGTTTCGTGGAGCTCGAGCAATTCGGTTTTGAGCGGGAGCCGACCGTCCAGGCGGCCCTGCAATCCGGTGTCGACGTGGTCACCTTCAGCGGGGACAAGTTGCTCGGCGGTCCGCAGGCGGGCGTCATCCTGGGGAAACGGGATATCATCGGGGCGGTCAAGAAGAACCCCCTCAACAGGGCCCTTCGTATCGATAAGCTGACCCTTGCCGCCCTGGAAGGTACCGTGAAGGCATATCTTGATGAGCGAGGCGGCTATGAACGGCTGAGGGTGCTTCGGTCGCTGACCGAACCGCTCACTGCCGTCCGCGAACGTGCCAGGAAGCTGCTTGACAGGCTGCGATCCCTATCAATGAAGGATTTCACCTTTACCCTGAAAGAGGGGAAATCCCTGGCGGGGGGCGGCTCACTGCCGACCCAGGAGATCCCCACGGCCCTGATAGCCGTTACATCGAAATCCCTTTCCGCGAGCGGCATGGAAAAACGATTCCGGGCCCTGGACGTTCCCATAATCGCCAGGATCCATGAGGATGAGATCCTCCTCGACCTGCGGACCATCGAGGAGGAAGAATTTCCCTTCATTGAAACGGGCCTTGGTTCCATCGCGGGGAGAAAGCGGTAGAACGCCGCCCGTTCACTTCGGAACGGCCGTTCCGGCAGGAGCTTTCCGATGACCGAAGAGAGGGAACGATTCACGTTCGGCGTTTCCGGTGCGTCCGGCGGCGAACGGGTCGATGTGTTCCTCGCCCGGCAGGGTGTCTTCCCGACCCGATCGCAGATCAAGCGGGCTATCGAGCGTGGAGGGGTGCGGGTCAACGGCACGGTGGTGAAGGCCGCGTACCGTGTCAGGGAACATGATGCCGTGGAAGTGGAGAAGGAACCTCCCCTTCCGGCGCGGGCGGAGCCCGAGGACATCGCTCTCGATGTCGTTTTCGAGGATGAACATCTGATCGTTGTGAACAAACCGGCCGGTATGGTGGTCCACCCCGCCGCCGGGAATTACCGGGGCACGCTGGTGAACGCGCTTCTTCATCATTGCCGGGACCTTTCGGGTGTCGGCGGGGTTCAACGTCCCGGTATCGTGCATCGCCTCGACAAGAACACCTCGGGCCTTATCGTGGCGGCAAAGAACGATGATGCCCACCTTGGCCTGGCGGAACAGTTCAAAAAACATGAAATTACAAAGATATACGCGGCATTCGTCCATGGAAACGTGCGCCGGGATTCGGGAGTCGTCGATCTTGCCGTGGGGCGGCATCCCGGGGACAGAAAAAAGATGTCCGCCGGGAGGGCCGGCGGGAAGGAAGCGTTGAGCCGGTGGACCGTGGTCGAGCGGTTCGGGCCGGTCACCCTTCTTGATGTTCGTATCGAAACGGGAAGGACGCACCAGATCAGGGTCCATATGCACGCCATGGGTCATTCCGTCGTGGGTGACGACAGGTACGGCAATTCGAGAAAACAGACGGAATCTCTCAGGGATGGAAGGGTCAGGGCGGTTCTCGGGGGCATCGGGCGCCAGGCGCTCCATGCCCGTCTGCTCGGTCTTACGCACCCCGTCGACGGCCGCTATCTTGAATTCCAGGCCCCCCTGCCCGATGATATGGCCCGCCTGTTACGGGAACTGAACGCATACAGGACTTCCGTGGTATGACCGTGAAAACGCGCGCTTTCGAATATTCCCCGCCGGAGGGATTCGTTCTGAGGCGGTCCGGCGGTGTGTGGTTCCTCCAGGCATCGTTGCTCAATGCCTGTGACGGCGTCACGCACGCCTTCTGCACCCGGTGGGGAGGTGCCGGCGCGGGCGCCTTCGCCGATCTGAACGTAAGCGCCGCCGAGGGAGACGACGGGCGGGTCGTCGAGAAAAACTGGTCCATGCTGGCCGCCGCCTTTCGTGTCCGGCGGGACCGGTTCGTCACGCTTCACCAGGTGCACGGTCAGGAGATCATGGTCGTCACGGATGACCCTGATACGCCGGAGATTGCTGCGGGAGACGGGATAATCACGACCCGTGCGGGACTGGCCATCGGCATAAAAACGGCTGACTGTGTGCCGATCCTTCTTGCAGACAGGGCCCGGCGGGTGATCGGCGCCGTTCACGGGGGGTGGCGGGGGACATCCCTGAATATCTCGGGAAAGGCCGTCCGCATGCTGCGTGAAACCTTTTCTGTCAAGCCCTCCGAACTTCTGGTCGCCATCGGTCCCGCCATCGGGCCCTGCTGTTATGAAGTGGATGAGCGGGTCCGTGACGCCATGGGTGACGATGGTCGTGACGAGCTCCTGTTCCGTCCCGTTACCGGGCGGGGCAGATGGATGATGGACCTTGTCGAGGTGAACCGGCGGCAGCTCACGGCATCCGGCGTTGATCCCGAGCGCATTGCCGTCGCGCGCGTCTGCACGGCGTGCCGGACTGATATGTTCTTCTCTCATCGAGGGGAACCGGGTGGGACGGGGCGGCAATTGAGTTTCATAATGATGACAGGGTCGTAAGAAATGTATGCGCCGAGCCCCGTTTTATCCTTCATCATCGCCGTGCATGTGTGTGTATGCCCCATGCCCCGGGATGCACGTGCCGGACCTGCGGACATAAGGTCGAATCCACCGTATTCATGAGCGGATTGCGGTTTTTTGACGATGACATCGGAAGTAACGGAATAATCGGCCGGAAAGAGGGTAAAAATTATCTTGACAGGTGTCGGTGATTGAGATAAATGTGATTCCCTAAGTTTCCCGGTGATTCGCGTCAATGAGAAGTGCCCCGGGTCCTGAAAGCGGTCCCGGAGGCGATGTGAAGTGAGAAACTCGGGAAATCTGTGAGCCAGATTCCTTCCTTATCCTCGTATATCAAAGGTTCAACTTAGCTGCCGAGTCACATAAGGAACATTGGAAAAAGCATTGCTGGTACTCCTGATAATTTGACAATTCCGAAGCCTGTAACATTATGTGTTCACGATCCCGGATCACGCGTGAGATCATGTCGAACAAGCGGGGTATCCTGTTTTAGAGAAACTGTTGCGATAGGGAGTCTTGAATAAGTCTCAAATCGGTATTTCCGGATATTTCATAAAGATCAGACAGAGTCGTGGTGTCCAGTGAAAAATTCTTCAGTCCCCCGGACGGGATGCGGTCTGCCGAAGTGCACGACGGTGCATGCAGGAGAAGTGCGCCCTGATGGTCCCGGTCACGGAAAATAATCAGCCAGAGGAACGGTTATGAATATTGCAGAGGTGAAAAAATTATCCATCAGCGAGCTGAACGAGCTTGCAAAACAGCTCAATCTGCCAGGTGCGAGCGAGATGCGAAGGCAGGATCTCATTTTTGCGATCCTGCAGTACCAATCTGAACAGAACGAGGTCATAACGGGTGAGGGGGTCCTGGAAACGCTGCCGGACGGGTTCGGTTTTCTCCGTTCAGTGGACTACAATTATCTGCCCGGTCCCGATGACATCTATGTGTCGCCATCGCAGATACGCAGGTTCGGTCTCAGGACGGGCGACACCATATCGGGCGAGGTCAGACCGCCGAAAAACGGTGAGAAGTATTTCGCCCTGCTCAAGGTGGACTCCATCAACTTTGAATCGCCCGAAGTGGTGAGGGACAAGATCCTCTTCGACAACCTCACCCCGCTGTATCCCGACGAAAAAATAAACCTTGAGCTGGACCCTGAGAATTACTCGACCCGGGTCATGGATCTGTTCACCCCTATCGGCAAGGGGCAGCGGGGTCTTATCGTGTCGCCTCCCCGGGCGGGGAAGACGGTCCTTCTGAAGGATATCGCGAACAGTATTTCAGTGAATCATCCGGAAGTCATCCTTATGGTCCTGCTCATCGATGAACGGCCGGAAGAGGTCACCGACATGGAGCGGAGCGTTGACGGCGAGGTCGTGTCCTCGACCTTTGACGAGACGGCATCGCGCCATGTCCAGGTTACTGAAATGGTGCTTGAAAAGGCCAAACGGCTGGTTGAGCATAACAAGGACGTCGTTATCCTGCTTGACAGCATCACCCGGCTGGCGCGGGCGTACAACACGGTGGTCCCGCCGAGCGGCAAGGTCCTTTCCGGCGGTGTCGATTCGAACGCCCTCCACAAGCCGAAACGGTTCTTCGGGGCTGCCCGGAACATTGAAAAAGGGGGAAGCCTGACGATCATATCAACGGCCCTGATCGACACGGGGAGCAGGATGGATGAAGTTATCTTCGAGGAATTCAAGGGAACGGGAAACATGGAACTCCATCTCGACCGCCGGATCGCCGACCGCCGCATATTCCCGGCTTTCGACCTGATACGGTCGGGAACCAGGAAAGAGGAGCTCATCATACCCAAGGACAATCTCAACAGGATCTGGATACTGAGAAGGCTGCTGCAGGAGATGACCCCCATAGACGCCATGGAATTCATCATCGACAAGATAAAAAAGACCGAAACGAACCAGGATTTTCTCGATTCGATGAATCAGTAGGAAGGGACGGCCGATCCCGGGAGGTGCCGGGCGGTGCGTGGTCGTTCTCCCCGCGGCGGAGGAAAAAGCCCGGCAAGACGACAGTTTTTCCTTGAAATTTCAATTCAGATGACTATAATAGCGCCCTTTCAATAATTGAGGAGGAACGAAGGCACGATGAAAAAGGATATTCATCCCGAATATAAAGAAACAACCATAACCTGTGTCTGCGGAAATGTTATTGAAACCCGGTCGACGAAACAGGACATCAAGGTGGAAATCTGTTCAAAATGCCATCCCTTCATCACGGGGAAGCAGAAGATCGTTGATACGGCGGGCCGGGTTGAAAAGTTCCGCAGGAAATACGCGGACCGGGAACAGGGGAAAAAGGCAAAAAAATCTTCATAGCGATCACCGTTTCAACGGATTCATGTCCCGTCAAAGGACAAGGACCGCCGTCGGCGGTGTTGTCCTCACACGCTGCACAGAACAAATCCCATCCCAACAGAGATCATCGTGAATGAGAGATGTTTTCTAAATTAAAGGAAATAGAATCACGATACACCAAACTGGAACGGCTTCTGAGCGACCCCGCCGTGATCGGAAATTACGGCGAATACCAGAAGTATGCGAAGGAGCACTCGGGCCTGAACGATATCGTCACGACCTTCAGGAAGTATGAGCGGGCAAGAAAGGAAATCGAGGAAAATCAGCAGCTTCTGAAAGAAAGCGACGAAGAGCTGCGGGCGCTCATCAAGGATGATATCCTGCACCTTCGCGAGACGATCGCCGGTATCGAAGAAGAGTTGAAGATTCTCCTCCTCCCGAAGGATGAGAGCGACGACCGGAACGTTTTTCTTGAAATACGGGCCGGGACCGGCGGTGAGGAAGCGGCGCTCTTTGCCGCGGACCTTTACCGCATGTATGCCATGTATGCGGAGAAACTCGGATGGAACGTGGAGGTGGTGAGCTCCAATATATCGGGCACGGGGGGATTCAAGGAGATCATCGTCCTTATTGAAGGGGCGGGCGCTTACAGCAGGCTCAAATACGAAAGCGGCGTCCACCGGGTTCAGCGGGTACCCGTGACGGAGGCCCAGGGCAGAATACACACCTCGGCCGTGACGGTCGCCGTCATTCCCGAAGCGGAGGAGGTCGAGGTCACCATAGATCCCAACGAACTGCGGATTGATGTGTATCGCTCCACCGGCCACGGCGGTCAGAGCGTGAACACAACCGATTCGGCGGTGCGGATAACCCACCTTCCCACGGGGCTCGTCGTCACCTGCCAGGATGAAAAATCGCAGCACAAGAACAAGGCGAAGGCGATGAAGGTTCTGAGGGCGCGGCTTCTTGACCGGATGAAAGAAGAGCAGGAGGCGGCCATTTCGGAGTCGCGGAAAAAACAGGTGGGAAGCGGCGACCGGAGCCAGCGGATCAGGACATATAATTTCCCCCAGGGCAGAATGACGGATCACCGCATCGGCCTCACGCTTTACAACCTTGAGAACATCCTCGACGGTGACATCGACGACATCATCGACGCCCTCATGACCCACTACCAGGCGGAAAGCCTGAAAACCGCCTCACTGTAACCCGCGATCACAAAACGTGAGCCCTCCCCGGGAAGTTTTTTCCATGATATATATGCAGATCAATACCGTGTTTCCCGTGCCGTCGCTCCGGCGGGATACCGCGGGACCGACTGGCGCGGCGGATCGATGATGAATATCAGACAAGCTCTGAACAAGGCCGAACAAGCCCTTCGAGAACAGGGAATAGACAATCCCCGGCTCGATGCGGAGGTCATCATGGCGTTCTGTCTCGGTGTTGAGCGCTCCGTTCTCTTCCACGAGGCCGGGTCGGAACTTCCGGAAAGGCAGGCAAGGCGTTTCGATGCGTTGATCGCCCGGCGTCTCGACCGGGAGCCCGTCGCCTACATTACGGGAAGAAAAGAATTCTGGTCCCTTGATTTCACGGTCGACCGCCACGTGCTGATCCCGCGGCCCGAAACGGAACTGCTTGTCGAGAAAGTCCTGGAGTGCACCGGCATGAAAGACGGTCCTTTGACGCTGCTCGAAGTAGGCACGGGGAGCGGTGCCGTTGCCGTGGTTATTGCCATTGAACGTCCCCGTGCGTCCCTGGTCGCCGTCGATATTTCCCCCGCGGCGCTTCGGATGGCCCGTCTCAATGCGCGCCGGCACGGTGTAACGGACCGGGTACATTTCGTCTGCGGCAATTTATGTGAGCCCCTGACCGGAAAATTTGATATAGTCCTGTCGAATCCCCCCTATATCGCAGAGGAGGAGTTTTCTCATCTTGCCGATGATGTCAGGATATTCGAACCGAAGGCGGCGCTGGTGAGCGGTAAGGAGGGGACGGAAATGCACCGGTCCATCATCGATTCCTCCGCCGGCTGCCTGACAGGGGGCGGATGGCTTTTCATGGAAATGGGGGCGGGGCAGCACAAACGCATCGGATCAATGCTGAAGCAGGACGGAAGATACGACGGCATTGTTTTTTACCGTGACCTTGCCGGTATCGTCCGCGTGGTATCAGCCCGGAGAAAGGGAACGGCAGATGGATAAGATCATTATTCAAGGCGGCAATGCCCTGAAGGGTGAGGTCACGATCAGCGGATCGAAAAATGCCGCCCTCCCCATCATCGTGTCGTCGCTCCTGACGGAGGGGTGGAACACCTTTCGGAATATCCCGGCCCTCGTCGATGTAAGGACGGCGAAGAAACTGCTGGCGAGCCTGGGTGTGATGATTGATGATGGAAAAGGCGTTCTGAAGGTCAACGCGGAGAACGTCGATCACTGTGAAGCCTCCTATGACCTGGTGAAGACCATGCGGGCATCGGTCCTCGTGCTCGGTCCGCTGGTGGCGAGGAAGGGAAAGGCGCGGGTATCGCTTCCCGGCGGCTGCGCCATCGGGGCCCGTCCCGTCAATCTTCACTTGAAAGCCCTTCAGGCCCTGGGTGCCGATATATCCTTGAAGGACGGGTATATTGAAGCAAAAGCTTCCCGGCTTCGCGGGACGAGCATATATTTTGATATTTCAACGGTGACCGGTACGGAGAATATAATGATGGCCGCCTCCCTGGCCCGGGGGAGGACCGTCCTCGAGAATGCCGCGCGTGAACCGGAAGTGGTGAATCTTGCCGACGTTCTGAACCGGATGGGAGCGAAGGTAAGCGGCGCCGGAACGGACGTCATTACCATTGACGGGGTGGACGGCCTGAATCCCGTTGAAGCGGCCGTGATTCCCGATCGGGTTGAGGCGGGCACCTTCATGATGGCCGCCGGGATCACGGGGGGGGATATCGTCATCCGCGGATGTGAACCGTCCCATCTCGACGCTCCCATAATGAAGCTCCGTGAGGCGGGATTGGTCATAGAACCGGTCGATGGGGGGCTCAGGGTGACCGGTGATGGCCCCCTTCGCAGTATCGATGTGAAGACGCTGCCCTATCCCGGTTTTCCGACGGACCTCCAGGCGCAGATAATAGCGCTGATGACCCGTGGCAACGGGATCAGTGTCGTGACGGAAACGGTTTTCGAAAACCGGTTCATGCATGTCCAGGAGTTGCTGCGCATGGGTGCCGACATCACCATCGAGGGGAACAGCGCCATCGTGAAGGGAGTACCCGGGCTGCGCGGTGCTCCCGTCATGGCCACCGACCTGCGGGCATCGGCGTCACTGGTGCTGGCGGGACTGGTGGCGGAGGGAAGAACGGAGCTGTCGCGGGTCTATCACATCGACCGGGGATATGAAAAGATCGAGGAAAAACTGTCGCTCCTGGGGGCCGATATCAGGAGAATAAAAGAACAAGATGGATGATCCATGAAAATACTCAATTCCGACGACAGACGTTTTGAGCGGGAATTCAACCGCATACGCAGACGGGGGACGCAGGTCGACCGTTCCATCGTGGAGACCGTCGAGCACATTCTGCAGGATGTGGCCGTTCGGGGTGACGAGGCCCTGTTCGAATACACGGAGAAATATGACGGCCATGCCCTTGATGCGGCGACGGTCGAGGTCTCAGCCGCTGAGGCCGGGCGGGCGTTGGAGGATCTTCCCGATGAGCACCGCCATATCCTGGAAACAGCGGCTGCACGGATCGAGCGGTTCCATCGGCGGCAACGCGCCGATTCGTGGTTCGACCGGGATGAGGAAGGCATTACCGTCGGGCAGGTCATCAGGCCCCTCGACCGGGTCGGCATATACGCACCCGGGGGATTGGCCCCGTACCCGTCAACGGTTCTCATGGCGGCCATCCCGGCGAAGGTCGCCGGCGTGGGGGAGATCATCCTGGCGACCCCCGCTCGGGGGGGAGTGATCCATCCCCTGATCCTCGCGGCGGCGGTGATCGGCGGGGTCGACCGCATTTTCCGGATCGGCGGGGCACAGGCCGTGGGAGCGATGGCATACGGCACCGAATCCATACCGCTCGTTGACAAGATCGTCGGTCCCGGCAACATTTACGTGGCCCTGGCGAAAAAGATGGTCTACGGAAGAGTGGGTATCGATATGATCGCGGGACCCAGTGAAATTCTTATCATTTCCGACGGAACCGTACCGCCCGGCGTTGCGGCGGCGGACCTCCTCTCACAGGCGGAACACGATGAGATGGCCTGTTCGATCCTTCTGACCCCTTCCGGCGATTTCGCCCGCCAGGTAAAGAACGCCGTGGAAGAGCAACTGGAGCGGCTGCCGAAGAAGGCGATCGCGTCGGCGGCGCTGGAATCCTACGGAGCGCTGATCGTCACTCGTGACCTCGATGAAGCCGTGGAGATCGCCAATCGATATGCTCCGGAACATATTGAACTGATGGTGGAACATCCCGAATCATGGCTTCCCCGTATCCGCAACGCCGGGGCGGTGTTCCTGGGCGGATTCAGCCCTGAGGCCATGGGGGATTATATCGCCGGGCCGAATCATATTCTGCCGACGGGAGGGACCGCCCGGTTTTTTTCACCTCTCGGCGTCTACGATTTCATCAAACGGATGAGCGTCATATCTTTTTCGGAGGGATCCTTCAGGAAGTACGGAGACGCGGTATCCCGGTTTGCAGCCATAGAGGGCCTCGACGCCCACGAACGGTCGATCGCGATCCGTCTGAATGACAAGGGATGAAGACAAAGCCGGGAGCGGTATAAGGGCTTTTTCCAAGGTCGTTAAAAAAGACTTGACAAACAAAGGTAAATGGTACATTGCGTCAAACCTGATGAAGAAAGCCTGTCGCCGGTAAGCGGGTCTGGCGGGAGGCCGTTGACGATAGAAGCGGGCGTAATTCAGCGGTAGAATGTCAGCTTCCCAAGCTGGACGTCGTGGGTTCGATTCCCATCGCCCGCTCCAGAATATTTTAGGGTTGCAAATCAATCCTTTTTATATTATAAGCAACAAATTCTAAGTGGGCCTGGCCCACTTTTTTATTTTCTGAAGCGTGACACCATCGTAAAAGGTCACGAAGCTGTTTTTCGTGCATCGGAGTGACAAAAGGGAAGGACGGGCGCCGTAGAGGGGCTTTTTACGAGGTTGTGAAGCAGGATATGGAGCGGGAGGATACATCATACCGGGAGCGGATACGGGAACTGATAGAACCCCTTGTCGAGGCGGAAGGAATGGAACTCGTCGAAGTGGAATGTCTCCGGATGAAATCCCGCTGGCTTGTCAGGATCTATATCGACAAGGAAGCGGGCGTGACCCTCGACGATTGCGCGGAGATCAGCCACCTGGCGGGAGATGTTCTCGACGTTCATAACATTCCCCGGGGACCATACGTTCTTGAGGTGTCCTCGCCGGGGCTGGACCGGCCTCTGACACGGGACAAGGATTTCCTTACATACCGTGGCAGCGCGGTGGAAATTCGGCTCTCGGAGCCGTTTAAGGGGAGGAAAAATTTTCGCGGGCGGTTGATCGACTATATCGACGGAGACACGGGAAAGGTCCTCGTCGTGGATGCCGGAGGGGAACTCTACCATATTCCGCGGAAAAGTATTCTCAGGGCGAACCTGAAATATGAGTTTTAGTGTGGAGGAAAGGACACCATGTTACCGGATCTGAAACGTCTCATCGAACAGGTGGGAAAGGAAAAGGGCATTGACAAGGAGATCATCATTCACGCCCTTGAAACGGCCGTTCTGACTGCCGCGAAAAAGAAGATGGGACAAAGTATGGATATCGAGGTTCAGTACAATGAGGAAGAAGGCGAGATAGAAGCCTTTATCTTCAAAACCGTGGTCGACAAGGTCGTGACCCCTGAGACCCAGATATCGATCGAGGAAGCCCGCGCGGATTATGATGAAGATGCCGAACCGGGTGACAGCCTGGGAATGAAAATGGACACGACTTCATTCGGAAGAATAGCCGTCCAGACGGCGAAGCAGATCATCATTCAGAAGGTCAAGGACGCAGAGCGGGATAATATATACGAGGAATATAAGGATCGTAAAGGTGATCTGGCGAACGGGTTCGTCCAGCGGTTTGAGGGGCCGAACATCATTGTCAGCCTCGGTATGACGGAAGGCATCATTCCGCAATCCGAGCAGATCCAGCGGGAGACCTTCAGGCGGGGTGAACGCATACGGGCGTATATCTATGATGTCAAGCGGATATCAAAGGGGCCGCAGATAATCCTCTCACGGACACACCCGGGATTCATTCGTGCGCTGTTTGAGCTGGAAGTGCCTGAAATATCCGAAGGACTGATCGAAATCGTGAATATCGCGCGTGAGCCGGGAAACCGCACCAAGATATCGGTAAAGACGAACGACAAGGATATCGATCCCGTGGGCGCCTGTGTCGGCATGCGGGGATCCCGGGTCCAGAGCGTCGTCCAGGAACTGCGGGGTGAGAAAATAGATATCGTTCCCTATTCGGGCGATGCCGTCACCTATATTTGCAACGCCCTCTCGCCGGCAAAGGTGGACCGGGTGATCGTTGATGAGGAGCTCCGGGCGATGGAGGTCATCGTTCCCGATGATCAGCTTTCTCTGGCTATCGGGAAAAACGGTCAGAACGTACGTCTCGCCGCCCGGTTGACGGGGTGGAAGATCGATGTCAAGAACGAAACCATGGTGGCCGAGCAGGAGGAAAAGGGGTACAAATCCCTCATGAAGATAACGGGCATCGGGGAGCATACGGCGGACCTTCTCTTCAAGGAAGGATATAAAAGCGTGACGTCCATAGCCTCGGCGGCCCCGGAGATGCTCAGCACGATAAAGGGGATCAGCAGGGAAAAGGCGGTTACCTGGATCGATGAGGCAGCGAAGATCGTTGCTGAAGAAGCGGTCGAGCAACACGACGACGCAAAATGAGGCGCCGGGATGGACGCCGCCATAGCGGGGCGGGGGATTCCCCGCCGTTTGCGCATGGAAGTGGGGACGGAGAGATAAACAGGAGTTTCAGGAATGTCCAAAACAAGAGTTTACGAACTGGCAAAAGAACTCGGAATCGATAACAGGGAACTGATCGCCCGGATGGAAAAACTGGGAATTGCCGTCAAGTCTCATTCAAGTTCCCTTGAGGACGCTGACATAGAACGGATAAAAAGTGAGTTCGAGCTGGGCGAGCGTAGCACCGTTATTGAAAAACGGGTGAAGCGCGGCGTCATAAGGAGGAGGGCGGTCCGGCAGCCGACGGAGGAGGGTGCCGCGGAGGAAATGGAAGAAGCGGTCGAAGGAGCCGAGGAAATCCTGGAGGCCGCTCAGGGAGCCGTGGAAAAAGAGGCGGTGGAAGAGGAAAAGCCCGCAAAGAAGGAAGTGGAAGCGCCGTCGAAAGCCCCGCCAACTCCTGTCGAAGCTGAAGAACAGATGGTCGTCGAGCTGAAAAAGGAGGAAGAAAAGAAAGAAGAATCGAAAGAGGTCGCGGTCGAGGAAGAGAAGAAAGAAGTGAAGGCGGAGCAACCCGCCGTCGAAAAAGCGCCCGAAAAACGCCCCCCCGTCCCTCCCCGAGGGAAGGAAAAGAAAAAACCGGGAGTCGTCGAGCCCGTACCTCCGAAGAAAGAGGAGCCGGTCGAAGAAAAAGGTGTTGAGCGCCCGGCGGTTCAGCATATAAAGAGGCGCCCCGTGGAAGTTGTGGTCGATGAACTTCCCACGAGGAAAAAGGCCTTTGCCAAACAGCGGATAGAAAAGAAAGAAAAACGGCAGGTCGATGGGCGTGACCCTGACGTCCGCAGGAGTTGGAAGGAAGAAAAAAAGGCCGTCGTCGTTCAGATGAAGCGGACGGAAATCACGACGCCCAAGGCGATCAAGAGACGGATAAAAGTGAATGAAGCGATCCGTGTGGGAGAGCTGGCGAAGAAAATGGGCGTGAAGGCCAGCGAGGTCATTGCCAAGCTCATGTCTTCCGGTCTTATGGTGACCATCAATCAGTCGATCGATACCGAAACGGCGTCGCTCATCGCCACGGAATTCGGATATCAGGTGGAATCCGTCGGATTCGATCTTGAAGAGGTCGTTCAGAAAAGGGAGGGGTCCCCTGAAAATCTGCGGTCCCGTCCCCCCGTGGTTACCGTGATGGGGCACGTGGATCATGGAAAGACGTCCCTGCTCGATGCCATTCGCGAGACACATGTGATCGATGGTGAATCGGGCGGCATAACCCAGGCCATCGGTGCCTACCACGTGGCACTGAACGATCGTGATATCGTCTTTGTCGACACACCCGGTCACGAGGCGTTCACGGCCATGCGGGCCCGGGGCGCACAGGTGACCGACATCGTCGTCCTCGTCGTTGCCGCCGATGACGGTGTCATGGACCAGACCATTGAGGCGATAAACCACGCCAGGGCCGCGGGTGTTACCATCATGGTGGCCGTGAACAAGATCGACAAACCCAACGCTGACCCCGATCGGGTGAAACAGCAACTGTCGGAGCTGGAGCTCATGCCGGAGCAGTGGGGAGGAGACACCATCTACTCCGAGGTCTCGGCGAAGAAGCGCGAGGGCATAGAGGAATTGCTCGAACTCATCCTCCTTCAGGCCGATATCCTTGAACTCAGTGCCGATCCGACCGTGCCGGCCCGGGGCGTGATCATCGAATCGAAGCTTGACCGGGGCAGGGGGCCGGTGGCAACGGTCATCATTCAGGAAGGTACCCTGCGGGAGAGCGATTCCCTCGTTTCGCGGAGCGAATACTGCAAGGTCAGGGCAATGCTGAACGATAAGGGACAGCGCGTCAGGGAAGCCGGTCCCTCCATGCCGGTCGAGGTTATCGGTTTTTCCAACGTTCCCCAGGCCGGAATGGATTTCGCCGCCGTCGAGGATGAGCGCAGGGCCCGCAGCATTGCTGATTACTGGACACGCAAGGAGCGGGAACACGAGCTCTCGAAGACCACCAAGATCACCCTCGAGCAGCTCTATGAGCGGATCAAGGAGGGCACCAAGGAATTCAACGTCATCATCAAGGCCGATGTTCAGGGTTCCGTCGAGGCCCTGTCCGAGTCGCTTCTCAAACTCAGCACCGAGGATGTGCGGCTCAAGATCATCCATCGCTCGGCCGGCACCGTGACGGAAACGGATATCATGCTGGCGTCGGCGTCGGATGCCATCATCATCGGTTTCAAGGTCAGACCCGATATGCGGGTGACCGAACTGGCGGAAAAAGAAGGCGTAGAGATGAAACTCTACGATGTCATATATGATGTCATCGCCGATGTGAGGGCCGCCATGGAGGGACTCCTGGAGCCGCTGTACGAAGAGGTCGTGCACGGGAGGGCCGAGGTGCGCCAGGTGTTCAAAATTCCCCGGGCGGGCGTCATCGCGGGAAGCTATGTGACGGACGGAAAGATCACGCGCAATTCCAATCTCAGGCTTCTGAGGGACGGCGTCCTGATACATGACGGTAAGATAACGTCCTTGAAACGCTTCAAGGACGACGCCCGGGAAGTCATATCGGGTTTCGAATGCGGTATCGGGATAGAAAATTTCAATGATATCAAGGAAAGCGATATTATTGAGGCCTATTCAAAGGAAGAAGTGCAGCGGAAACTGGAATAGTTGAGCGACAGGGGCGAGGAAAACCGGGATGGAGAACGCGACGGCCGCCGGAAGTATTTCCGGAACCGGGCGGCTGAACGCTGGAAGCTGTGGCCATGGTCATCGGAACGGGAATAATCGAGCTCCACATAGCCGAATGCCGGTCGCTCAAGGAAAAAAGATCGGTAGTGAAAAAGATCATCGGCAGGGCCCGGAACAGTTTCAACGTGTCGATCGCCGAGGTCGGATTCCAGGACAGCTGGAAGCGCGCGCTGATCGGGTTCTGCATGGCCGGTAATGACCGTGCGTTCATTAATTCGAAGATGGACAAGCTCGTGCAGTTTGTCGAGAATATGAACGTTGCCGATATCATCGGGTCTCACATGGAAATCACCAGCATGTCGGACCTGATGGACGGTATGGATGAGCGTTATGAGTTTTAAACGGGCTGATCGGGTTGCCGACCTGATCAAATCGGAAATAGCAGATATCATTCTGCGGCAGGTGGGTGACCCGCGGGTTCAGCATGTCACGGTGACCGGCGTGGAGGTGTCAAGCGACCTCAAGACGGCGAAACTGTATTTTGTTGCCATGGGCGAGAAGACCTGCGGTGATGAAACAAAGGAGGGGTTGAAAAAGGCGGCGGGTTTTCTCAGAAGAGAGCTGGGGAAACGTCTCCAGCTCAGGTATGTGCCCGACCTGCTGTTTATCTACGACTCGTCCTTCGAATACGGGGACCGGATAGAAAAGCTTCTGGCCGAGGTCAGGGAAGAACAGAAATGAACGAGGGGGACAGGGAATGAAAGCCGGCAGACACGGCGGGACGGTGGGCCCGGGACCGGGTTTTGGTGCGGCGAGCAGCGACGTCGACCGAGTGATGGACGGGATCATTGCGGTCATCGACGCCGGTCGCGTGTTCCTGGTCACTTCCCACGTGAGGCCAGACGGCGATGCCATAGGATCGTCGCTTGCCGTGTACCACGTTCTTCGGCGTCTGGGGAAGGAAGCGGTCGTGTATATCCAGGATAAGATACCTGATATGTATCGGTTCCTTCCGGGTTCGGAGAGCATCGTTCACCGGATCGACACGCCCGATCGCTTTGATACAGTCTTTCTGCTGGACTGCAGTGAAATGGAACGGATCGGAGAAGAATACAAGCAGCTTGAGAAAATAAGGAATATCATTAATATAGACCACCATCTCTCAAATGACGGGTTCACCCCCCATGCATTGATTGATGTCGGGGCCAGTTCCACGGGGGAGATACTGTGCCGCCTGATAAAGAGGCTCGGTGTTGCGGTGACGAAGGAGATCGCCGTTAATGTGTACACGGCGCTCATGACCGATACGGGATCGTTCCGGTATTCCAATACGGGCAGCGGCACCCTCCGGCTGGCGGCGGAGATGATCGAGCGCGGCGCCGACCCCCGGTTTATTGCCGAGCATGTCTACGAGACGATCCCGCTGGCACGGATCAGGCTGCTTCAGAGCGGTCTTCGGACGTTGCGCATCAGTGAGGATGGAACGATCGGTTCCATGGAAGTGACCCGGAAGATGCTGGCCGACGAGGGGGCCCTGCCGGAGCATACGGAAGGCATGGTGGATATGATCCGCTCCATCGAGGGCGTCGTGATCGCCGTGCTCTACCAGGAAATGCCCGACGGCCGCATAAAGGCGAGTCTGCGTTCCAAGGGGACCGTCAATGTCGAGCGGATCGCGCGGACCTTCGGGGGAGGCGGACATTTGAACGCTTCCGCCTGTATGATCGAAGGGGATATGGCGGAGGCGAAGAAGAAAATGCGTGCCGCCATGGAAGCGGAATAAGGCATGGATGGAGTGATCATCGTTGATAAACCGTCGGGAAAGACCTCCTTCGATGTCATTCGCGATATTAAAAAAAGCATCGCCGTAAAAAAGATCGGACATGCGGGCACCCTCGATCCCCTTGCAACAGGGGTGCTTCCCGTCTGTATCGGTGAGGCGACGAAGCTGATACGGTTCTTTCTGAACGACGATAAAGAGTACCGGGCCACCCTACTCCTGGGTGTCGAGACGGAGACCCTTGACAGGGAGGGGACCGTCACGGCCCGAAGGGATGTCGCGCTTGACGAGTCGTGCATCGATGACGTCTTTGCCGGACTTGTGGGGAAGATCGAGCAGACACCTCCCCGATACTCCGCCGTGAAGTTCAGGGGACGACCCCTCTATGAGTGGACGCGGCGGGGGATCGATGTATACCGGCGGCCGCGGGTGGTGGAGATCCATCGAATTTCCGTGGAGGATGTCACCATTCCCTACATCACCTTCACCGTCTCCTGCTCGAAGGGGACCTATATTCGGACGCTGGGGGAAGAAATTGGAAGGAGACTGGGCTGTGGGGCATGCCTCCACAGCCTCCGCCGGGTCAGAAGCGGGCGGTTCGAGATCGGCCAGGCACTGAGCCTCGAAGGATATGACCGTCGGGAAAAAGCGGAAAGATTGCGAAGAGCGTTCATCCCCCTTGCGGAGGCGATCCCCGATTTTATCCCCCTTCTGGTCGACGAAGAAGCCGTCGCGAGGATTCGGCAGGGGTGTCAGCCGGACGCCCGGATGTTCGTGGCCAGGGACCTTTCGATGGTGGGTGGCGGCGACGTGGTGAAATTAATAACGGAGGCGGGCGACGTCGTGGCCGTGGCGGAGATAATTGTTCCCGGGTGCGAGGTGTCGCAATACGATGAAAAGAGCCCCGTGGCCAGGATACTGCGGGTATTTAATGGATGACACACCTGTGTGTCGGCCGGACACAGCGGTCGTTGACCGCCGATACGGCATGGTATAAGAGGGAAACTACTGTTACAGACCTTAACTTTTAGAGGAGGATGAAAACGGTGTTAGAACAGGAAAGAAAACAGGAATTAATCAACCAGTTTCAGACGCATGAAGGAGACACGGGATCCCCGGAAGTGCAGATAGCCCTGCTGACTGCACGGATCGAATATCTGACCGACCATTTCAAGGTCCATAAAAAGGATCATCATTCCCGCCGGGGACTTCTCAAGCTGGTTGGCAAGAGACGGAGGCTGCTCGATTATCTGAAAAAAAAGGATATAGAGCGATACAGAGACATTATCAAGCGCCTCGGCCTGAGAAGGTAAGAAACGTAAGAAACTATTGAAGAAGAGCGCCGATGGCGCTCGTGAGGAGAAATAGAACAAATGAATACAATTTTCAAAACGGAATTTGAGGGACGGGACATTACCATTGCGACGGGCCACCTGGCTGGCCAGGCGGATGGAACCGCGCTGGTCACTTACGGTGAAACGGTTGTCCTCGTTACCGCCGTATCGCTGAGAACAAAGCGGGAGGGGACCGATTTTCTTCCCCTGACGGTGGATTACCAGGAAATGACAGCGGCGGCGGGAAAGATCCCCGGGGGGTTTTTCAAAAGAGAGGGGCGACCGAATGAACGGGAGATCCTGACATCGAGGATCATCGACCGATCCATAAGGCCCCTGTTTCCCAAGGGATATTTTTACGAAACCCAGATCGTGGCAACGCTCCTTTCCTATGACGGTGATAACAGTTCTGACGTGGCGGCCATGCTGGGAACGTCGGCGGCCCTGACCATGTCAGACATTCCCTTCAAGGGCCCTGTCGCCGGTATCCGGGTCGGAAGGGTGGAGGGCAGGCTGGTCTGCAACCCCTCCCTGCAGGATATGGAGCAAAGCGATCTTGACCTCTTCCTGGTGGGAAGAAAAATCGTTCCCGGCACCGGGGACGGGGAGTTTGACGTCAACCTCGTCATGCTGGAAGGGGGAGCCCGGGAAATCGGGGAAGATATCGTTCTGGAAGCGATCGATATGGGTCTGAAAGCCCTGCGCCCCGTGATCGAACTGCAGGATCAGGTCCGCGCCGCCATCGGCAAGGAAAAAAGGGAACTGGAACCCCTCGAGATCGAAGACGAGCTGAGAGAACGAGTTCGTACCGCTGCTTTCGACGGATTGAGACGTGCCTACACAACGGCGCGGAAACAGGACCGGCAGGCGCTTCTCGCCGATGTGAGAAAGAAAGTGATGGAAGAATGCGGTGGGGAAGAACCGCTGATGCAGTCAAAGGCGGAGGCGGTTTTCGAGGAGATCGAGAGGTCCCTGTTGCGGGACATGATCATACAGGAGAAGAAGAGGATCGATGACCGGACGAACAGGGACATCCGGCCCATCCAATGCGAGGTCGGGCTCCTTCCGCGAACGCACGGGTCGGCGCTCTTTACCAGGGGTGAAACGCAGTCGCTCGCCGTGCTCACCCTGGGTACGTCGGCGGATGAACAGCGGATGGATTATGTCGGCGGCGAGGAGATGCGTTCCTTCATCCTCCATTATAATTTTCCGCCCTACAGCGTGGGAGAGGCCCGCTTTCTGAGAGGGCCCGGGCGCAGGGAGATCGGTCACGGCGCCCTCGCCCGGAGAGCGCTCCTCCCGGTGATGCCCTCGCCCGATGACTTTCCTTACACGGTACGGATAGTTTCCGAAATCCTCTCCTCGAACGGTTCCTCGTCGATGGCGACGGTCTGCAGCGGCTCCCTTTCTCTCATGGATGCCGGTGTTCCCGTGAAAGACGTTGTCGCCGGGATAGCCATGGGTCTTTTGAAACAGGACGGTGAGATCGTTATTCTTTCCGATATACTCGGCGATGAGGATCATGCCGGGGATATGGATTTCAAGGTCTGCGGAACGAAGAACGGTATCACGGCACTGCAGATGGATATCAAGATAGACGGCATCACAGGAGATGTTCTGCGCGATGCGCTCTATCAGGCGAAAGAAGGACGGTTCTTTATCATAGACAAACTGCGCGATACGATAAGCGAACCGCGCGCGAACCTGTCCGTTTACGCACCGCGCATCACGACCATCACCATCAATCCCGAGAGGATCCGTGACGTTATCGGCACCGGAGGGAAGAATATCCGCCAGATCATCAGTGAAACCGGCGCCGAGATCAACGTGGAGGACGACGGCACCGTCATGGTGGCCTCCAACAACGAAGAGGCTGCGCTGCGGGCCATTGCCATGATCAGGGCCCTGACGGAGGATGCCGAGGTCGGAAAGATCTACCTGGGTACGGTGAAGCGGGTCGTCGATTTCGGTGCTTTTGTTGAGATACTGCCCGGCATCGACGGTCTTGTCCACATATCTCAGCTTGAGAACCGTCGTGTCAACAAGGTCACCGACGTTATCCGCGAAGGCGACCAGGTGCCCGTAAAGGTCATCGACATCGACCGGAACGGGAAGATAAAGTTGAGCAGAAAGGAAGCCCTCGAAGAAACCGGCCGGGGCAAAGAGCAATAATCCCGGTTCCCGACGAGGGCGGCGATGCAGGCGGAGCGGTTTCGGTGGATGATATTCCCGTACTGGTAAGGATTCTGGGACATGGCGGCGAGGAACTGCTTCCCCGCCGCATGACGGAAGATGCCGCAGGAATGGATATCTTTGCCGCCGTTGAGTCGCCGGAAGTCATTCCCTCGGGAGAATGGAGGGTTGTTCCGACGGGTATCGAGATCGCCCTGCCCCGGGGGTACGAGGCCCAGATCCGGCCACGCAGCGGGCTCGCCCTGAAATACGGCGTGACCATCCTCAATTCACCGGGTACGATCGACGCCGATTACCGGGGAGAGATCAGGATCATTCTCATCAACCATGGTGAAGCACCTTTTCGGGTTTCGCGGGGGGACCGGATCGCGCAGATGGTGGTGAGCCCCGTGTGCCGCGTATCCTGGTCGGTCCGCCCGGGGCTTGACAGGACGGAACGGAACACAGGCGGATTCGGTCACACCGGCTAGAAGGACCGGCGGGACCGGCACACCCCTTCCCGGGGCGTTTCGGGAGGGGGTTTTTTGTTTGTTTTAAGAAGCAATTTGTTGTATTTACATACGGAATTCCAAATGACGGGAGATACATGAGCGCACGAGGGTCTGTGAAACGGAACCGGGTCAGCAAATCTTACAGGGAAATCAATGAGAAAATTGCCCAGGGGAATGCGGTCGTCGTCACTGCCGAGGAGATAATCGATATCGTCGAACGCCACGGCGATGTCGAAGCGGCCAGGCGGGTCGACGTGGTGACCACGGGGACCTTCGGTCCCATGTGTTCTTCCGGTGCCTTTCTCAATTTCGGGCATACGTCACCCAAGATCAAGGCGTCCCGGGTTTGGTTCAACGATGTTTCTGCTTACGGGGGTATCGCCGCCGTCGACTGTTATATCGGAGCGACCGAAGTGGTCGAAGGTGACCCGCTGAACAGTATTCATCCCGGTGAGTTCAATTACGGCGGCGGACATGTCATTGAGGACCTTGTGGCGGGGAATGTCATACGTTTGCGCACGGAGGGATACGGTACCGACTGCTATCCGGCGCGAAAGTTCGAAAAGAACATCACCATTCACGACCTGCGGGATGCCATCCTCTTCAATCCCCGAAATGCTTACCAGAATTACAATTGCGCGACGAACATGTCCGACCGGATCATCTATACTTACATGGGTGTGCTTAGGCCCTTCATGGCGAACGCCACCTATTCCACTGCGGGACAGTTAAGTCCGCTCTTCAACGATCCCTTTTTCAGGACCGTCGGCATCGGCACGCGCATATTCCTGGGCGGTGCCCGGGGATACGTGGCCTGGCCCGGCACTCAGCACAACATGGCGGTCTCGCGGGGAGAGAACGGTGTCCCCAGGGAGGGCGCGGGAACCATCGCCGTCATCGGCAATCTGAAACGCATGAACCCCGAATGGCTTGTGGGTGCCAGTATACTGGGATACGGTGTCTCCCTGTACGTCGGTGTGGGAATCCCCATTCCCGTCTTGAACGAGGAAATTGTGCGGTATACCGCCGTGAGGGATGAGGACATCTATACCCAGGTGTATGATTTCGGTGTGGATTACCCGAGCGGAAACCTGAAGAGTCTCGGAGAGGTCAGCTACGGCGAGCTTCGATCAGGCAAAATAGTGCTTAACGGCAGGGAGATCGACACGGCCCCCCTGTCGAGTTACTATAAGGCCCGGCAGATCGCCTACACCCTGAAGGAATGGATCGAACGGGGTGAGTTCTTTCTCGGTGAACCGGTAGGGACTCTGTCGGCAGATAATTCTTGACACTGTCGAGAAGTGGCAGAGCGGCAATGAACGAGACAGCTTCGTGGTCGTGGTACATGTGCAGGCGGGGCAGGTGAATCCTGAGGATTGAGTCATTCTGGTGCATTCATCACGGTAGCGTGACGCCGAAGAAGGATTAAAAAAGGTTGTCAATTTATAGTTGTAAAAACAGTTTTTTACTGGTAGTAAGAGAGAAACCCCTTTGTAGAGGACCTTTATAGAGGACTTGTGTAGTGAAGATCGGAAGATATCTTCTGGGATTCATTCTTCTCATGATGATTCTGATCGTCTTCGGCGACAGGGGATTTGTCGATTACTATTCGCAACGAGGCAGGCTGCGCTCATTGCAGGATGCCAATGCCCGTATTGCGAAGGAAAATGCCGCCCTGAAGGAAGAAATTCTTCTGCTGACCACCGATGAGCGGTACATTGAGCGGGTGGCCAGAGAAGAGCTCGGGATGGTAAAAAAAGGAGAAATTGTGTATCGGTTCGTCGATTAAATCCACACTGGTGAAAGCGCCTCTTTCTCCCGGCGGACCGGGTCGAACGACATCTACTGAAAACACCATCGGACAAGGGCCATGCTTCCATCAATAAAAGAATTGTTTTTCGCTGATAAGAAAGTGGTGGGAATAGATATCGGGTCTCACTCAATCAAACTTGTTGAAATTGCCGATACGCCGAAAGGATATGTTCTCAACAGTTTCGGCCAAATCCCGCTGGAAAAGGGCATCATCGAAGAAGGTATCATAAAGAATCGCAACGATCTCACAAAGCACCTGAAAGAACTCTTCAAGGCGTCCAAATGTCAGCTGAAAAAAGTTGCCGCCGCCCTTCCCGGCCATATCGTTGTCATCAAGAAAACGGCGCTCAATCATATGGATGAGCATGAGCTGCGTGCGATGATCATGGACGAGGCAAGTGAATACCTCCCCTTCAGTGACAGCAGCCAGATCCATTTCGACTGTCACATCGTCGGCGGTAATGCGCTGAATCCGGAAAAGATGGATGTCGTCATTGCCTCGGCGAGACGGGACCTGATCAAGAACTACACGGAAGCCATAGAAAAAATGGGGTGCCGCGTCGCCATCATGGATGTCGACTCCTTTGCCCTTCAGACGGCCTTCGAGCAGAACTATGAACTTGACGATGCAGACATCGTCGTTCTTCTGAATATCGGCGCCAGCATCACGAATATAAATATCGTCCGCGGCGGAGAATCACTTTTCACCCGGAACGTGCTCGTAGGTGGTGCCACGATAACACAGGCACTCAGCAACCAGCGGGGGATCCCCTTTGAAGAGGCGGAGATCATCAAGTGTGAGGAGATAGACGACAGTTTCAGGACAGAACTACTCAACCTCGGGGAACCCATATTCCTGGAGATAGAACGGACGCTGGACTTTTTCATCTCCGAGATGGGGGGGATGGACGTCAACCGGATCATCGTCAGCGGCGGATGTTCCAGGATACCGGGAATCGTGGAACATCTCGCCTCACGACTGCGGTGTAGTGCGGAAAAACTGAATCCTTTCAATAAGATAACTTACGACAAAAAGGTTTTTAATGAGGCCTACATAGAAACCATCAGTCCCATTGCCGCGCTTGGGGTAGGGCTGGCTCTCAGGAGAATAGATGATATATGATAAAAATTAATCTACTTCCCTATCGAGAGGAACGGAAAAAGGCGGATCTTCAACGTCAGATTATTATGATATCGGGGATCATCGTCCTCTTTCTATTCATCATAGGTGCCGTGCAGCTTTTCGTTACCATGAGCGTCAGCGGCCTGGAGCGGGATGTGGCAGCGGCGGAGCAGCAGTTGACAATCCTGACAAAAATAACGGGGGACCTCGACAAATATAAGAAAGATAAGGAAACGCTGGAGAAAAAAATAGCCATTATCGACGACCTCGAAAAAGGGAGAAGCAAACCGGTTCGTTTCCTTGATGACTTGGCCGCGGCCGTGCCCATCGGTAAAATATGGCTCACCGCTTTTAAGAAGGATGATGAAGGCATCACTATAGAAGGTGTGGCCATAGACAATATTGCAATCGCTCTCTTCATGCAGCGGCTGCAGGAGTCCTCCATGGTCACGTCGGTGGATCTGATTTCTTCGGAACAGGTAACGGTTTCAGGTGTCAAGTTAATGAATTTTACCTTGTCCTGTAACCAAATAAAGGGATAAAAAAATGGCTATCACCGTAGATTCTCTCATCAATTTGTCACCGAGGAACAAGCTCTTGATTCTTGTCGGGGTCTTGCTGCTTATCGGGTATTTGTATTTCATGTACCTTCTTCAACCCGCTCTGGCTGAGCGTTCCCAGTTAAAGGAAAACTACGAGAACCTTCAACGCCAGATTGAATCGCGCCAGCAGGTGATGAAGCAGATAGAGCAGCATAAGAAAGATATTGCAGAATTGCAGAAGAACCTTCAGACGGCAATAGCCAAACTACCCGAGCAGAAGGAAATCCCCGGCCTTCTCGTTGCCATATCGGATGCAGAAAAAGAAGAGGGGCTGGAAAATCTGCTCTTCAAACCGTCAGAACCGGTTCCAAAAGATTTTTATAAGGAAATCCCCGTCAGCGTCATCGTCATGGGGGGATATCATGACATCGCCTCTTTCTTTGGCCGCATCGCTACTCTTCCTCGGATCGTGAACATTACGGAATTCGAGGTTCAGCGATCAAAGGCAAAGGGAGCCGCTTCTCACTTACTCAGCGCAAAGTGTCTTCTGAAAACTTACATGTTTATGGAACCAACAGAAGAGGAAAAAACGGCAGATGAGGAAAAACAGACATAAAAGTATAGCAGCAGTCCTGTTGTTTTGTGTAGTGCTGTCCCTCTATCCTGTTGTAGGGATGCTTTACGGTGCCACCGAAGAGGTGACGGACGACTCTACATACCGATACACTCGGGAGGGAAAGGTTGACCCCTTTAAACCCTTTATCGAAATAGAAGAAAAAGAAAAGGGGAAATCTACCGGTGATGTCAAACCAGGAACAGCGGCCGAGGAAGTCCAGTGGCGCCCACCTCTCGAACGTTTCGGTGTAGAGGAGTTTAACCTTGTAGGCATTATCTGGAATAAAAAGAGTCAGATCGCCACTGTAGAGGATTCAAAGGGGAAATTTTATACGCTTCAGGTTGGGTCGAAGATCGGCCTGAAAGACGGAATAGTGGAAAATATCCTTCCCGATCAGGTCGTCGTGGTTGAAAAAATGAAAGACGCCTTTGATAACGTCACACTGGAACGCGTGATTTTAATGCTTAGAACCGGAGAAGAGGGAGAACTATGAAAACACAAAGAAAGATACTGCTGTTTGCAGGACTGTTGTGTGTCGGCATCATGACTTTCTGCGGATGTACTGCAAATAGAAGTGTTACGGGAACCGAACCCACTCCAGCGGCGATCCAGGAGACAGGATACATCAGCGACGTCGCCTTCAACACGCTGAAGGGAAAAGAGCAGGTCACCCTGTTTGTCTCCCAGACCCCTGAGTTCACCGTGTCGAGAGAATCCGACTCCTCCCTTCTGATCAAACTGGAAAACATGTACGTACCTGAGGCGCTGGCAAAGAAACACGATACCGGATCCCTGGAGAACATAAATTCACTGTCTCTCTCCCAGCAGACCGGGGAGGGAGGAAAACAATGGGTTCAGGCCCTGATTAAACTGGACGAAATGGTCCCTTATCGGGTGGCGAAAAACGAGAATGCTCTTGTTGTCACCTTTGACGTTTCAGCCCTTGAATATCATTCGGCAGGCGTTCCAGTTGAGGATTCAACCATAGCCCTGGCAAAGGCACTGGTGCAGTCCACACTTGAGACCCAGGATGTGGCGTCACCTGAGACCGAGAGATACACAGGACAGAAAATATCCCTCAATTTCCAGGATGCCAGCATCAAGAGCGTGTTCAGATCCATATCGGAAGTCAGTGGTTACAACATCGTGGCCGGACCGGGCGTCGAGCAGAAGGTTACGGTCTTTATGAAAGATGTTCCCTGGGATCAGGCCCTGGATACCTTGCTCGAGATCAATGGGCTTGGAAAAAAGACGACGCAGAATGTCATAACCGTACTGCCCCTGGAGGAACTGAAGAAGGCCGAGGAAGAGCAGCAGAAGAAGGATGTCGTTCAGGGTAAACTTCGGCAGATTGCGATTGAAGCAAAGATCGTCGAGATCAGTACGAGCTTTGCGAGGGATCTGGGAGTTCGCTGGGGATACGGCTACCAGAATACCTGGGGAGGCAGGGATTACGGTGTGCTCATGGGGAACTCAACACTGGGGAGCCTTACATCGCTTCCGGGGGATGTCGGCCTGACACAGAGTAACGTGGCCGTTAATTTCCCGGGTGTCGAAGCCGATATGGGAGAAGGTGCACCTGGTATCGGAATCATCGTAGGGGCCGACAAGTTTATCCTTGACGCAAAGCTGGACGCCGTAGAACAGGATGGAAAAGGGAAGATCATATCCTCACCCAAGGTGACGACTCTTGATAATGTCAAGGCAACCATCAAACAGGGCCAGGAAATCCCCTATGCCGTGACTGATGACGAGGGGAACCGGAGCATCGAGTTCAAGGATGCGGCGCTTCTCCTCGAAGTTAAACCGACGATTACGCCGGAAGGCAAGATTTCCATGGAGGTAAAGGCGAGTAACGACTACCCCGACTGGACCCGGGCAAATGTGAACAATGAAAATCCTCCCATCAACACAAACAGTGTGGAATCTACGGTTCTCGTCAACAACGGTGATACGCTGGTCGTTGGGGGAGTTTACAAGATGGAGGAACAGAATTTGACAGAGGGTGTTCCCTGGCTGTCGAAGGTTCCCGCCTTGGGATGGCTATTTAAGTATAAATCGGAAATGAATGAAAAAAGGGAAATCCTGATCTTTGTCACGCCACGTATCATTCAGGAAACCTGAGATATTCGGCGGAACAAGAGGAGATCTGGTTTCATTAACAGTACAATGAGGGGAATCGATCGATGAGGAAAAATTACATACAATACCTGCTGTTACTGGTTCTTGTCCTGATCCTTCCGCTCCTTTTCTCCTGCGGGGATACCGATAGTGAGGAAGGGGAAACGGCGTCGATAACGCTGACAGCGAGTAAAACCACTCTCCCGGCGGACGGAGTCAGTTCCGCTGCCATTACTGCGTTGCTGAAAGACGCCGCCGGCAATGCCGTCGAGGAGGGAACGGTGGTAAGATTTTCCACGAACCTCGGATCGTTTCCGAATGGAGCGCAGAACTATTCGATGAATATTCAGTCCGGGGGACAAGTAACGATATCATTCATAGCTGCAGAGACACCGGGTACTGCGCTTATAGCAGCGACATCGGAGGGCATCAGCCAGGCCATTGAAATAACACTGGAATAGATGCGAGTGCTGATGGCACGGAGAAGTGAATCCGGCCCGGTGGTGTTGAAATGAGATGTGTTGAATCCGAGGATATTTAATCAACCATCAGGAATAGACATACCTATAAGGAGTTATCACATGAAAAGGGGATACCGCAGGTACAGAATACCAATTCTGAACATACTAGTCGTGCTGTGCATCTCTCTTGTCCTGGCGGGCTGTCCGAGTGGCAGTGTCGAGGACAAGGAAGAGGGAGACGGCGGCGGGAAAACGGCGTCAATGATACTGACCGCCGACCCTGCGTCTATTCCGGCTGACGGGAAAAGCTCCGCCACGATCACGGCCGAGATCATGGACAGTGCCACCACACCCGTAGCCTCGGGAACGGCGGTTACCTTTTCCACCACCATGGGTGTGTTCCAGAACGGTGAAGCTACCTTTGTAAAAAAGACAGAGGACGATTCGGGCATTCTCAGCGTGTCACTGCGCTCCGGCATGCTCCCGGGCGTGGCGGAGGTGACGGCCGAATCGAACGGCGTGGTCCAGACCGTTATGGTCCAGTTCACCGGTGAGGGCGGTGCTGTGACGCCGGCGTCTCTCTCAATCGCGACATCGAAGACTTCCATCAAGTCCGATGACTCCGATGCAGCAACCGTTATAGCGACCATCCTTGATGCAAGTAACGCCGTCGTCGAAGGTGCCACGGTGGTCTTCAGCGCAGACGGCGGAAGCATCAGTGATGCCACGATCGATACCGACGCCGCCGGCCAGGCCCAGGTGACCTTTAAATCGGGAACATTCGATAAAAGCAACCGGACCGCCACGGTGACTGCCGAGGTCGGGGAATTGAGCGCTTTCATACCCATCCGTATCGTCGGCTCCGAACTGGCACTTTCAACCGATATCAGTCAGCTTCCCGACGATGGTTCGGGGAAAGCGCTCCTGACGATAACGGCCAGCGACGCCGGCGGAGTAAAAGTATATGATACCCTGATCTCCCTGACCAACGCGGGAACGGGAAGCATCCAGTTCGAACAGTTTTCCGCCGACTATCCCCTTGACGATACCACCGTCCCCACCTATACGGGACGGACCGACGTGGAAGGAAGGTTCAAGATTTACGTGAAGGGAACCGGAGCCGGGTCGGTGACGGTCCTGGCCGAGGGGCTAGGTGATACGAAAGAGATAGCCTATACGGTGAACCCCTCATCGGCGGTAACCTTCGGTATCAGTGAACTCCAGGTCGACGGTGTTGCCGCCGACTATGAGGATCCCTTCCCTCTCTACACGGATCAGGAGCTGACGGTCATCGTGGATGCCCCTGATCCCGGCGAGACGGAGGTGACCTTCGCCACCACCCTGGGAGAGTGGGACGGTACTGGGAAACTCTTCCAAACGGCGGCCATAGTTGACGGCAGAGCGGAAGCGAGGCTCACGTCAACCGTGGGAGGGGTGGCCACCGTTGAGGTTGCCTATGGGAACAACACGGATACAAAAGACTCCCTTATGGTGGCCGTATCTCCCCTCACGAGTGAGGCTGCGGAGATCACTCTTCAAGCGAGTGCCGTAGTGGTGGCCCCCAGTACGGGCGGTTCGACCAATACGGTGACCCTTGTGGCGACGGTGAAGACCGACAGCGGTCAGGTCATCAGGGGGGTCCCCGTGGCATTTTCCATTGAATGTACTACCGGTGGTGGTGAGCATGTCTCGCCCGTCATTGTCTACACGGACAGTGCTGGAGTGGCGGAGTCTACTTTTACATCCGGTTCTCTGGGGACAGATACCGAGGGTGTTACGGTGGTGGCTGAAGTTATAAAGAGCGGTACCCCGATAAAGGACAGCATTGGTATTGTGATCGGTGGTACAGCAGGATCAGTTGGAATCGGACGCGGGACGGAGGTTGAGTTAATCGCTGGTTGTGCTGCTTACCGACTCTGCATGGCAGTACTGGTTGCCGATTCAAACGGAAATCCGGTGCCGGGTGCCGAAGTGAGCTTGAGCGCATGGCCAGTCCAGTACCTCACCGGCGGTTGGTATGACGTTGAGCCGGAGCCCGACAAGGAAAAATACGTGGTCTATTATTCGGGGGCTTTTGACAATGAGGATGAAAATCGAAATCTAAAACTTGATGAAGACCTGAATGAGGATATAAACAAGGACGGCGTCCTGACGCCGCCGAACTCAGCAGCGGGTGATCTTCCCGCTACGGTAACAACCAATGAGTTCGGCTGGGCCGCCTTCGATCTGGATTATCTCAAGGCTTACGCAAAGTGGGTAAAAGTAAGGCTGTCGGCAACAACGATCGTGTATGGCACTGAGACGACATCGTATACGGAATTCATCCTTCCTGCGGAAAAGAATGAAGCCGAGGCGGGACTCCTGCCCGATTCACCCTGGTCTGCCTGGACGTCGAAGATCGACACTGGTAATACTTACATATACACGATGCCCGTCTTCTGGGGTGACTACGATGTCTATTCGACCAATTTCGGCTGGTTCGAGTACGATCCCGTTACTTACATCTATGAACGGGATTACCGGTATACCTTCGCGACACCTCCTGCTCCCGGCACCGTCAAGGAAGATATCATTATCTCCATTGTGAATACCTATATGGGAGTGGGTATTACCGTACCAATGCGGATCGTCGTTCCCTGAGGGACAGCCGTTTCTGAACAGAAAAAAGCGGCTCCGCGTTCTGCGAAGCCGCTTTTTTATTGTCTTTCTGATGGGATCTATTCCTTGTGAGAGGGATACCGGGCCGTTACCGTGGTATGGATGCCTCCCCGGACATTGAACTTCCCCGTCACTTCCACCCGTTTCGGGCGTACCGTTTCCACGAAATCTTCAAGGATCCGATTCACGGCCTCTTCGTGAAAGATGCCCTGGTCCCGATAGGAGTTGAGGTAGAGTTTCAGTGATTTCAACTCCACCAGTCGTTCGTTGGGAATATAAATGATGACAATTTCCGCGAAGTCGGGCTGTGACGTCTTCGGGCACAGGCAGGTGAACTCGGGAAACCGGATATCGATCTCGTAATCACGTTCCCGGTATGCGTTTTCTATCGTTTCCATAGAGCCACACTAACAGGTAACAGAAGGGCGTGTCAAGGAGCGCGATGACCACCTTGACGGCGTACTGGCCGATTATCATGAATAGAACCGTCTTTACGGCGTAGGTGCCGGCAAAGGCGAGGCTGATGAAAAGGACCGAATCGACGAACTGGGAGACAATGGTGGAAAGATTGTTGCGGATCCAGAGATGCCGCCCGCCCGTTTTCTCTCTCCACCAGTGAAAGGCCCAGATATCGTGGTTCTGGGATACCAGGTAGGCGATCATCGAAGCCGCCACGATCCGCGGTGTGGAGCCGAGGATCGCCATGTAAGCCTCCTGGTTCTTCCAGAACGGCGCCGGGGGGAGAATTTTGCCGATAAGCAGAAACAGCACCATGAACAGGGACAGATAAAAGCCCGTCATGACCAGGCGGTGGGCGCTTCGTTTGCCCTCGATCTCCGATACCACGTCAGTGATAAGAAAGGTCAGCGGATAGAGGACTATCGCCGCCGGGAGGATCATGCCGCCGACGGATATGATCTTTGAAGCCATGATATTGGCTATGAGCAATGCCGTGATGAAGAGGTATTTTAAAAAATTAATATCGGGTGTTTTCATTGTCGATTTTCGTTGAAAGATAGCAAAAAAAAAGTTTAGAACATCTATCACCACGGTATGATCCGTGTCAATCCTTTTTCGCCGCCGGCAGGCGTCACGGAAGGATTGCAGTGAAAATAAGCGTGAGCGGCCGCGGCCGTTCAGGTGGGCGGGATGGACCAACAATATCTCAAGGAACGGGAAGAATTTCTGTCGACTTCCTATGATCGCATCGAGCGCGGCGAATACGAAACAGCTGTGGCCGGCGCAAAGAAACGGATCACCCGCCTTCCGGGAGACCTGGATGCCTGGCTCGTCATCGCGGCCTGCTGGGTGCGGATGAACAAATTCGCCGAAGCCGCCATGATTCTCAAGAAGCTGGAGCGGATCGTGCCGGGGTGGTTTCATGTCTCCGAATGTCTGGGAGACCTCTACCGCAGGCAGGGCATGGCTGAAGAAGCCCTTTTTCATTACCGGCAGGCCCTCGCCCCCGATCAGTCGGTGTCGTGGCGGCTCCGTAACAAGATGCGGCTTCTGGGTGACACGTCAGCGGCTGAAGTTCCCGATGATGCACAGAGGCGGACGTCTTCCTTTCAAACGGTCACGATCGCCGAGCTCTATATGCGGCAGGGACATTTTGAGACGGCACGGAACATTCTGCGGACGATCATTGAAAAAAACCGGGAAGACCGGGAAGCACGTGAGCGGCTCAAGTATGTCGAGGCTGTCCTGAGCGGAAAGAAGGAAGCCGTACTGATCAGAGAGCTGACGGGCTGGCTTGCGGCCCTTCAGAAGATGAAGCGGGAGATGCCCGAAGGACCCTTTCCGCTGTGATGATATCAAAACGAACCGGGGGTGAATTCGACCCATGAGATCCGAACGGATATCCCGCGTCCGGCAGGGGCTGCAGGATATGCAGCTTGAAGGGGTCCTCTTCGTCCATATGCCGAACATCCGCTATCTCACCGGTTTTACCGGAAGCGAAGGAGCGCTTCTGGTAACCGGCGGAGCGGTGGTCCTCCTGGTTGACGGGCGTTATACGACACAGGCTCGGGAAGAAGTCACTTCCTGCGGGATCCGGGAATTCAGTGATCCTGTCGCGGGGATTACCGATGCCGTCAGGAAAGAACGGCTGTCGTCACTGGGGTTTGAAGCCACGGTCCTTTCCTATGATACCTACCGCCGGCTTGCGGAAAATTTGAACGGGGTCCGGCTTCACCCTCTTTCGGGGGAACCCGCCGCCATCAGGAGCCGGAAGGACAGCGGTGAGGTGACGGCGATGAAGCGTGCCGCCGCCATAGCGGCTTCTTCGCTGACCGGAATCATTGACATGATCAGGCCGGGGGCGGTCGAGAGAGATATCGCCTTCGCCCTTGAATCGGCCATGCGTGACGAAGGCAGTGAAAAACCGGCCTTCGAGACGATCGTCGCTTCCGGGGAACATGCCGCCATGCCTCATGCCCGTCCCGGTTCACGAAAAATAGAAAAGGGAGACTTTGTGGTCATCGATTACGGGGCCGTTTCGGATGGATATAACTCCGACGAGACCTGCACGTTCATGGTGGGGGAACCGACGACCCGCCAGCGGAAGGTATACCGGATCGTGAAGGAAGCACATGACCGGGCCATCGAGGCCGTGAAGGCGGGGGCGTCGTGCAGCGAGATCGACGGCAGGGCCCGGTCGGTCATCGAAAAGGCCGGGTATGGAGGATACTTCTCCCATGGTACGGGTCACGGGGTGGGGCTCGAAGTGCATGAGCCGCCGCGGGTGTCATCCCGGAGCACGGAAGTTCTCGAAACGGGCATGGTGGTCACCGTAGAGCCGGGTATCTATATTCCCGGCACATTCGGTATACGCATAGAGGACATGGTGCTCGTCGGTGAGTCGGGCGGTGAAATATTGACAAAGATGCCGAAGGAACTTACAGTTTTATGAACACATACCGTGTAAAGACCGCGCTGCCTGAGCGTTCATTTAATACGAAAGAGAAATCAGTACGAGAGGAGGAAGGTTGACATGTCTGCTTTTCCTGATGATCTACTCTACAGCCGTGAGCATACATGGGTCAGGATCGACGGCAATCTGGCGACCATCGGATTAACCGATTACGGCCAGGATAAAATGGGTGAAATTATTTCCATAAAACTGCCGCCGGTCGACGCGTCCGTCGAGCAGGATGAACCTTTCGGTGTCATCGAGTCTTCCAAATCGGTCGCGGAGCTGATATCGCCGGTGACAGGTGAGATAATCAGCGTGAATGAGGAACTTGCCGATGACGTGGGTATCATAAACAGCGATCCCTATGACACCGGGTGGATGATAGTTGTGGAAATGGAGAATGTGAGCGAGCTCGACAATCTCCTTGATTCCTACGAATATGCCGATTATGTTGAAGAGGACGAGGAGGTTGAGTAGAGAACAGTGCAGACCTGGAGGCTCATTACCTTTCGACGGTTCAATGCCTATGAGAACATGGCCATCGATGAGGCGATGTTGCGCTCTTGCCGGGCCGCACATATGCAGCCCACCCTTCGTTTGTACGGCTGGGAAGCCCCGGCCGTTTCGATCGGTTATTTTCAGGATACGCACCGGGAAGTGAACGGTGCCTATTGTCGCGATCATGATATTTCCATAGTCAGAAGACCAACGGGAGGCAAGGCGGTGCTGCACGGTCAGGATCTGACCTATTCCGTTGTTGCCGGCAGTGATACCATGCCCTTTTCCACAAGCATCATGGAGACATACCGTGTCGTCAGCCGATGTCTCGTCGGGGGGCTCGCCAGGGCGGGCGTCACGGCATGGATGGTCGATGAAAATGAATGTGCCGGTTCTCTCTATAAGAAAAAACCCTGCTGTTTCTCGCGTCCCCTGCGCCACGAGATAACAGTCAACGGGCGTAAAATATGCGGAAGCGCCCAGATGCGGATCAGGGATGCCTTTCTCCAGCACGGCTCCCTCCTCATGGACGTCGATCCCGCAGCGATCTGCCGGGCCATCGGTACGGGAAACGCCGTCGAGAGTCGGGAGATAGAAAAACTGCGGCGATCGGTCACGTCGATCAGGGAATGTGCCGGTGACGGCCTCCCCCTGAGCATGCTGTGCCGGTGCGTCACGGAGGGATTTGAGGAAGGGCTGTCGATTCGATTTGCTGAAGGAGGTCTTACCGATGAAGAGGAGCAATTGGCTGCGAAACTCCTGGAAGGAAAATACAAAACGGAACAATGGAACATGGAAGGCCGGGTGATTGAAAATGGACCTGACGACGATCATTAAACATCAGATACTGGGGCAGGAGGCCTATGAGATCGAGGAGCGAACAGGACGTATCAAGCTCGACGCGAACGAAAATCCCCATCTCATTCCTGACGGATTGAAACAGAAATTTCTCGAGCGTCTTGCGGAAATTGAACTCCACCGCTATCCGGTTCCCGGTTCACCTGAGCTGCGGCGTAAATTTGCTGAGAAGCTGCATGTCCATGAGTCGATGGTAATGATCGGAAACGGGTCGGACGAACTCATCTTCGCCCTGGTAACAGCTATGAGGGTCTCGTCCTCGGGAGGTGTCGTTATTCCCGTTCCGACATTTGGCATGTACCGGATTGCCTCATTGAATACAGGACACAGGGTCATGGAGGTCCCTCTTGACGACCGGTTCGATCTTGATGTGGACGCCATGATGAGGGAAATTTCCGAGGATGCCCCCGCCATGATCTTTTTGAGCTATCCGAATAATCCCACAGGGAATTGCTTCAGCCCTGACAGGATGGAGAAAATACTTCGTTCCTTTCCCGGGATCGTCGTCGTTGACGAAGCGTACTATCCCTTTGCGGAAAGGACGTTCCTCTCCTTTCTCGATGAGTTCAGGAACCTGGTCATTCTGAGAAGTCTTTCAAAGATCGGTTTTGCCGCGTTGCGGCTCGGTATCCTGATCGCCGATCCTGTTCTGGTCCGTGAGTTGAACAAGATCCGCCTTCCCTATAATATCAATTCCTTTTCTCAGGCCGCGGCCGCGTTCTACCTTGAACATGAAGATGATTTCCAGGAGCAGGTCGAATGGATAATAAAGGAACGGCAATGGCTGTGGGAACAGCTGCAGGCGATCCTGGGCATACGGCCCTACCGGAGCGATGCGAACTTCATCCTTTTTAGTTGTTTTAAGAATAAAGATAGTGTATACGAAAAACTCGTTGATCACGGTATCATCATAAAAAATTTCGGTTCTTCCGGGCTCCTTCGGGATTGTTTCCGGGTCACCGTCGGGACCGAGAGTGAAAATAGGGAATTTATCGATGCGCTGAAAGGCGCACTCGAGCAGTAAGGAGAGTGATACAACAGAGGGCCTACAAGCGGGGTAGTTGACGGCGTACCGGGTGCGAAAAGCCGTCCTGCCCCTTTTTTGTGTGCTGAAGCGAAGCGAGGCATATGCATTTTTTTATGAAGTACTAAATGTTTCGAAAAAACAATGGGAAAGGAAGGGGAAATATTTGGAAGTAAAAGTCATAGACAATGATGTGGAAAAGGCACTGAAGATTCTGAAGAACAAGCTCTCGAAGAATGGTTTCTTCAAGGAACTCAAACTGCGGAGAGCCTACGAGAAGCCTTCGGTAAAGAGAAAAAGAAAAGCCCTTGAAGCCAGAAGACGGATGGCAAAAGCCGCCCGCCGCCGGCGGTATTCCTGAAGACCGGGGAGCCGGGTCCTGTTCCCTCACCTGCCCGTCGGCAACCCGATGAGGTCCGCTCCCTCCAACATCAAACCGGGTGTGGCAGATGGTTGAGAAGCAATATATCGTGGACGCCCTGTCCATCGAGGAATCGTGGCGGATATTCCGCGTGATGGCGGAGTTTGTCGATGCCATCGAGGAATTATCCCGTATCGGCCCCGCCGTCACTATCTTCGGGTCTGCCCGCGTGCGTCCCGGCGATGAATACTATGACAAGGCGGAAAAGCTGGCCGGCCTTCTCGCCCAAAACGGGTTCGGTGTGATCACGGGGGGCGGTCCCGGCATCATGGAAGCGGCGAACAAGGGTGCCGCCGAAGCCGGCGGTGTCTCCGTGGGAATGAATATCCGTCTCCCTTACGAACAGAAACCGAATCCTTACGCGAATATCAGCCTTGACTACAAGTATTTTTTCATCCGGAAGGTCATGTTCGTCAAGTATGCCGTCGCCTACGTCATCATGCCCGGCGGATACGGGACCCTCGATGAACTCTTTGAAGCCCTGACGCTGATCCAGACAAAAAGGATCAAGAGCTTCCCCGTCATACTCATGGGAAGTTCTTACTGGAAGGGGCTCGTGGACTGGATCAGAAACGTCCTGCTTCAGGAAGAGAAGATAGACGCTGAAGATATCAATCGCATCCTGATATGCGACGAACCCGAGCAGGTCGTGGCGCATATCAAGAAATTCGTTATTCTGTAGTGCAGGACAATCACGTAAAAACCTGTCTTTTGAATCCCTTTTTTGCTGGCCCCGAAACGTTTTTGATACATCTGCAGACAGTGGCAAAGGGGATTCACGGGGGATTTTACATATGAAAATCCCTCCCGACCTCCCTTTACAAAGGGAGGAGAAAAGCTCTTGAAACCCACAAAATCTTTTCAATGGCCGCTTCAAAAGGGATTAACGAGCCGGTAACGGAACTGAAAAAACCTGAATCAGTGTGATACCATGTCTTCATCACTCGCCGCCGTCCTTGAGAACATCACAAAGGGAAAACCCGCTCCCTGTTACCTTATCCATGGCAACCAAACATACCTGGTCAAGGATGCACTTGAACGGATCGTCGGCGCTCTTTTGCCCGGCGGTGCAGACGACTTCAGCCTGTTCAGGATGACCGGAGATACCGAGGACGTGGGAGCCATCACCGAATCCCTGCTCTCCCGCTCTCTGATACCCGGCCGGAAGGTTATCGTTGTCAGGGATACCCGTCTTTTTTACTCGAAGAGCTCCGTGTCGGACATCATCGACGATGTCAGGGACAACCTTCAGCGGGACCCTTCCCGGGCCGCCCGGTCCTTTGCGGTCTTTCTGGAGACGGTGGGATGGTCGCTCGAAGAGCTGAAGGACGGCGGGTGGAATAAGATCAGTGACGCCCAGTGGCGGAAAGCTGTCGACGGTGAAGCCGGCGGAGACCGGGAACAGTGGCTGCCGCGGGCGATCCATCTCTGTGAATCGCTCATTATTTCGACGGGAAAGACCCGGCGGGATACGGATCAGCTTGAGGATGCCCTGAAAAGAGGGATCCCCCGGGAGAACACCCTTATCCTGACGGCGGACGCGGTGGATCGGCGGAAACGGCTTTTCAAGGTCATATCGGAACTGGGGATCGTTCTCGAATTCCAGCAGGCTCGCAATGAAGCACGGCAGAAACAGATCCTGAGCGAGGTTGTCAGGGAATACCTGGAGAAGAACGGAAAGACCCTGAGCCCGGAGGCCATGGCCCTCCTTCGGACCAGGACGGGTTTCGGCCTGGGAGACATTATGGGGGAGCTGGAAAAGCTGATCTCCTATGTGGACGATCGGCACCGGATCGGTGCCGATGACGTTGACGCGGTTATCGGTAAAACAAAGGAAGATTCCATATTCGATCTTACGGCGGCCGTGGTCGACGGGGACCCTGAAAAGGCCCTTGCCACCCTTGAGCACCTGCTCGACCAGGGTGTTCACTACCTGTCGGTCCTGGCGATGATAGCTCGGGAGATGCTCAACCTCCTGCAGGGAAAACTGCTCCTCGACGCGGGTGTGGTGCCGTCCTTTTCGACCCGTCTCACCTTCCCGGCCTTTCAAAAAGACCAGTATCCCGTCATCAAGGAAGCGGCCCGGAACTGGGAAGCCGGGGGAGGGTGGCTGATTGGCCGTCATCCCTATGTGATCTATAACGCCCTTTCCGGAAGCATCCGTTTTTCCTATGAAGAACTGGAATTCTTCATAGATCGGCTTGCAGACCTCGATGTGGCACTGAAAACGACCGCCATCGATCCCCGCCGTGCCCTTGAAAAGCTGCTGATCGAACTCTGCCGCCGATGAACATGCCGGAATAATGACGGTTTCCCGCCCCATCGCCCGGCCTGCGATATCTGCAGTACTTTACAGCTTTTTCAGTTTTCTCTTCGCGAGCCGCTTGCGTTTTGACATCCGCCGGGAGGGGCCCTTTTTCTGTGTTCCCGCCGGCGATACCGGCTCGTCATCAGGCTCCGGGCCGGTCAGTTCCGTGTCGGTCATGAAAAATGCCGCTTCCATTTCGCGCTGGATCCGCGCTTCAAATTCTGGTGACGAGACCGCCACCGTCCCCCGGCGGCCCACCGCCGTCGCCACGGCGCGATCCGATGTGACAACAAGGATTTCCTCTGCCGAGTGAGAAACCATTTCCTTGATCACATCATCGGCCGTGCGGCCTCTTCGCGAATATACGATTCGAATTCCCTTTTCCCGCTGTCGCTCTTCCTGAACCGATCCGTCGAGCCAACCGTCGAAGACAACGGTGATTTTGTGCCCCCGCAACCGCTTGTACTCGGCAAGCCGGTGGATCAGTTCCATGCGGCCCTGTTCCAGACTGATCCTCTCAAAACGTTTCAGGGAAGGGGATTGCCTGATGAGATTATATCCGTCTATGATGATGTGCATGATGTTTCCCGGCCGTTCCGGTGATTCCCGTGTCCCCCGCGATGTGGATCCTTCGCCGGCGACGGGTGGTGCCGGGGGACACGCCTGCCGCGCATCCGCTCATGTTTCGGAATCAAGGATCTTTCTCATGTCCCCGATCGTGCCGGCATAATTGCCACTGTGGAATATGGCCGAACCGGCGACGAAAATATCGACCCCCGCATCCCTGAGTACCTGAATGTTGCCCAGATGAACACCGCCGTCTATTTCGAGCAGAACACCGGGTGATCTTTCATCGATGAGACGGCGTGCCTGCCGGATCTTTTCAACCATGCCCTCGATAAAACTCTGGCCGCCGAAGCCGGGGTTGACGGTCATGATGAGCAGGAGGTCTATGTCTTCAATGATCTCCGTTACAAGGGAAAGCGGTGTTGCCGGATTCAGGGAAACGCCGGCCCGGGCGCCCCGTTCCCTGATGGCGGAAATTGCCCGGTGAAGGTGTATCTCCGCCTCGACATGTACCGTGATGATATCGCTTCCCGCCTTCCTGTAATCGTCGATGACCCGCCCCGGGTTTTCGATCATGAGATGCACATCGAAGGGAAGTTTCGTGACAGGGCGGATCGATTCAATGACGGGAGGGCCGATGGTCAGATTGGGAACAAAATGGCCGTCCATGACATCAATATGTATCAGGTCGGCCCCCGCCGCCTCCACGGCCCGTATCTCCTGCTGAAGAACACTGAAATCCGCTGACAGAATTGAAGGTGCGATCTGCTTCATCATTTCACCGGAAGCCTTTCATAGCCTGTTCATGAGAGTTATTCACGTTGGACGACCGGCTGCTAATAATTGATCGTAACGTTGTGCAGCACCCCCGAGTCCGTTTCCTTTATGGCGAGACGCAGTTCTTTCGGCGATTTCGGAGCCGCTTCCCCGGGGAAGAAAATGAATCCGTGTGCTATCTGGTGTGGCGGAATGTCCTTTTTCTCGAGGGAACGGGTCTTGAGGTCCTCACCGATCTTCTGCTGCACCGTTTCGTCTTCTGAAACACCTTTCGCGCCGCCCATCAGAACCCCCGCGGTCGCTCCCACAGCGGCCCCTTTCCCGGCGGCCTCGGCCACGTTTTCGCCTGTGACGATACCGATGGCGGCACCGATGAGGGCACCAGCCGCGCCGCCGAGCAACCCGGGTTTCGCCGTTTCCGAAACAACTTCGCCGTATTCCGTTTTCTTCGCTATCCGATCATAGGCGATCCCGGCGTCCAGGATAGGCCAGAGATTGTTATCCTGGTCGACGAGGTAGGTCTGCTGGGGAATGATCTCCAGCGAATGGGTTCCCTTGTTGTCGAAGGCCACCTGGACCGGCAGCACCCCGGCCGCGATAATGTCGAAACCGAATGCTTCCTCGGCCGCCTTCGTGTCGTTGTATACTTTTGACGCGATCACGGCACCGGCCGCTTCGATGGCATTGGGGGATGCCTCGGGGAGCTGAAAGGGAACGACGGTCTGTTTATACCTGGTGCAGCCGGCCGCCACAAGGAGGACCATGATGCAGATGGCGGCGATGGATATGCCTTTCGAGATATTTTTCATTGATGTACGTCCTCTCATTGTTTTTCCGGTAAGTCTACACGCAAGCTCCCGGTCCTGTCAATTAAAGCTTCTCATCACAACGTTACGGCCACTCCGCGGGAATGAAGATACTCCTTTGCTTCCCTGATGGATATTTCCCTGAAATGGAAGATCGAGGCCGCGAGCAGGATGGAGGCTTTCCCCCTGACCACACCTTCATAGAGATGTTCGAGCGTCCCCGCACCCCCTGAGGCGATGACGGGAAGCCCCGATGTCTCGGCAATCAGCGCTGTCAGCGTTACGTCATATCCGTCTTTCGTTCCATCCGTGTCGATGCTCGTAGGGAGAATGGAACCGCATCCCAGGTCCCTGACCTGCTGCGCCCACGCGACGGCATCCTTGCCTGTTGGTGTCCGGCCGCCGTTCACGTACAGTTCATAGCCCGACGCCACGGTATTGTTCATCTTCGCGTCGATAGCCACGACGATGGCCCCGCTTCCGAATTCCTTTGCCCCTTCCCTGATGAGTTCGGGGTTTTTTACGGCCGCCGTGTTGATGGAGACCTTGCTGACCCCGGCACTGATGAGTCGTTCCATGTCGGCCGTCTCGCCGATACCACCGCCGACGGTCAGCGGGATCGTTATTGCCGAGGCGACCCGTTTGACCAGCTCAACGGTGGTTTTCCGGGCTTCAATGGTTGCCGTGATGTCGAGGAAGGCCAGTTCGTCCGCCCCCTCTTTTTCGTAGAAGAGGGCGTTTTCGACGGGATCGCCCGCGACCTTCAGATCGACGAAATGTACGCCCTTGACGACCCTTCCATCCTTGATGTCAAGACAGGGCATGATCTTTACAGGATCCATGATATTCTTCCTTTCTCAATGAATACGATGGGATATGTCCGCACGCCGGTGAGATGATGAAGGAGAACTACTATAGAGACTCTGATATGTCAATACCTTTGGCGGCATGGTTCTTATAGTACGGGCGATGAAGGGATTAAAAGGATTACGGATTGTGGATTACGGATCCCGGTTCCCGAATCCCGATTTTCCGCACTCAGGCACTGCTTTTAATATTCCTTGACATGCCCGCGAAAGACCATTAATCTCCATTTCCCATGATGTCAATAGCTTATAATATCCTGCTCGCCGCCGCGGCGCTGGTCCTGGGGCCGTATTACGGGGCGAAAATGCTTTTTTCCGGGAAATACCGGAACAGTATCGGCCCGAAACTGGGATTCACACCGGCCGAAACCTTCGACGCCATGGAGGGGACCCCCCGTATATGGGTTCACGCCGTGTCGGTGGGAGAGGTGACGGCGGCGGCCCCCATCGTGGCATCCCTGCGGCAACTGTTCCCGGGGGCATGCATCGTTCTTTCGACGAGCACGGAAACGGGACAGGAAATGGCCCGCAAGTTCGTGCGCTCCGCAACGGCTCTGTTCTATTATCCCCTCGATATTCCCTGCGTTATCAGAAAGACGCTCGACCGGGTTGCCCCCGATGTGTTCGTCGCCGTGGAAACGGAGATATGGCCTAATTTTATCAGGCTTTGCGGGCAGCGGGGCATCGGGATCGCTCTTGTCAACGGCAGGATATCCCCCCGTTCCTTCCGGGGATACGGGAGGACAAAGTTTTTCTGGGAGGCCTTCTTCAACAGGATCGACCAGATAGGCGCCATATCGGAGACCGATGCGGCACGCCTGCAAAAGCTCGGCGTAGAGTCCTCCCGCGTTCGGGTGCTGGGCAATGCGAAATATGACGGGCTTGCCGCCAGTGTAAGCGATGAACTGCGCGATGAAACGAGCCGCCGGCTGAATGTTTCTCCGGATGTGCCGGTCCTCGTCGCGGGCAGCACCCATGAAGGGGAGGAATCGGTGGTGCTCTCTGTCTACCGGGAACTGCTCAAGGAATTTCCGGGGCTTCTCCTGATCGTGGTTCCCCGCCATGTTGAGCGTTCGGCCGATGTGATCGCCCAGGCGCGGAAAGCCGGTTTCGACGATGTCATTGCCTTCAGCGATATTCAGGCGGGTACGGGCAGAAAGACCCAGCGGGTGATCATCATTGATGTAATCGGTGAGCTTTTCAAGGTATACGGACTGGCGACGGCCGTCTTCTGCGGCGGCAGCCTCGTGCCACGGGGGGGACAGAACATTCTCGAAGCTGCGGCGTGGGGGAAAGTGGTTCTCTACGGTCCCTCGATGGAAGATTTTCAGGATGAGCGGGAAGCGCTGGAACGTGTCGGCGCGGGCATCACGGTTCGCAACCGCGGAGAGATGCTCGACGCCCTGGTCCAGCTGATGAGGCATCCCGACCTGCTGAGTGAGGCGGGCGAAAGGGCGCGTGCCATGGTCGCCGCCAACACGGGAGCGTCACGCCGCCATGCCGAGCTGATCCGGTCTGTTCTCGAAAGGTAATGGCTTATGGTAATGGCTTATAATGGTACGTAATCCGTAATCCATAATTGACAGTCTCGCAAAAAGTCAAATATCGTGTCACTCCCGCGAAAGCGGGAGCCCATAACTGCTTAAAAATACTGGATTCCGTGTC